>CAXBNO010000461.1:0-3205 GCA_963976775.1 uncultured Kordiimonadales bacterium | reverse complement strand
CGATCATCCGGACTGGGCCACCACGGACCTGTCGTCACTCAGGTTGGTGATGGCCGGATCGACGACGGTGCCCACGGCGCTGATCGAGCGGTTTCACGCGCGCGGGGTGCCGATTGGCCAGATCTACGGCTCCACCGAGACCTCGCCGCTGGCCATCGTGCTGCGCGGGCCCGATGCGTTCGACCACGTCGGCTCCTGCGGACGACCGGCGGTGCATGTGCAGGTGCGCGTCGTGGACAATGATGGCCGGGACGTGGCGACGGGCGAGGCCGGGGAACTGCTGGTGCGCGGTCCCAGCGTCTTCTCCGGCTACTGGCGGAACCCGGCGGCGACGGCAGAGGCCTTTATCGACGGCGGCTGGTTCCGCATGGGCGACATCGGCCGCTGCGACGCCGACGGCTTCTACCGCATCGAGGACCGGGCGAAGGACGTGGTGATCTCGGGCGGGGAGAACATCTACCCCGCCGAACTGGAACAGGTGCTGGCGGCACACGCCGACCTGGCCGAGTTCGCCGTCGTCGGTCGCCCCGACCCGCGCTGGGGCGAAGTCCCGGTGATCTTCGCCGTACCGCGGGAGGGGCAGACCCTCGATGCCCCCGCCCTGCTGGGCCTGTTCCACGACCGCCTGGCCCGCTACAAGCACCCCAAGGACGTCATCCCCATCGACGCCCTGCCCCGCAACGCGCTGGGCAAGGTACTGAAATTCGAACTCAGGGCGATGTTGGCGGGAGGGTGACAGCCGGCTCCACATCGGTGCGGATGAAGTCATTGCCCTTGAACAGCAGGGCCCGACCTGTGTCGACCGCCAGGGCATAGGCAAAGCAGTCGCCGAAATTGAGGCCGGCCCGATGGTTGCCGCGACCGAAACGGCGATAGGCTTCTCGTGCAAGCTGCGCCTGGACCGCCGTCACTGGCATGATGTCGATCTGGGCCAGATCAATGAAACGGTCGAAACTTCGTACCGCCATCGCATCGCCGACATTGTCGATCCGCACCGCTGCCTCGACATGATTCACTGCCGACATACCAACCTCGGCCGTTCCGGCTATCGCATCGGCAAACAGTTGTGCGTCCGCTTCCTGAAACAGGATCGCGAGAATGGCGGAGGCATCGACAATCATTCCGGCAGACCGTCCTCGCCGTAAAGCTCATCGTGATCGCTGGATGCGGCGTGCCCCCGGACGTGTCCGGCGCACTCGGCCCCGATCTGCATCAGGGCATTGGACAGGACCTGCCTGTCCCGTTTTCTTCGGACCTCACGAAGCCTTTGACGCAAGGCGTCAATCACGACGCGGGTCTTGCTGTCCCCTGTAAGTGCGGAAAGTTCCGTTGCCAGGCGGAAAGCTTCCTCGTTCTTGATGTTCAGCATGGTCCCGGCTCTGTTCTACCGTTCAAAGAAAAATTCTACCAACCCCCTACAAACCTTGGCAACAGCTATGTGGTGGGCTTCTGAAACATCACCCGCCCAGCAGGGCGCCGGTGATGCTGTTCAGCAGCAGGCGGCCCTGGGGGCGGACGCGCAGGGTGCCGTTCAGGGTTTCGATCAGGCCGTCCTCGGTCAGTCGGCGCGCGGCGTTCGGGTCCAGCAGACCGTTGAGGGACTGGCCGCCGGTGCGGGCCTGAAACATGTCACCATCAATGCCGACTGCCAACCGCAGGCCCATCATCAGGGCTTCCTCGGCCTGCTCCTGCGCCGCGATGGCGCGGTCTTCCTGCAGCGCGGTGCCGCCTGCCTCCACCGCTGCCAGCCAGACCTCCGGCTTGCGGTGGTTGGCGCTGGCGTGGCGCTGGCCGCCCTGAAACACCGGACGCCCATGCGCGCCGGGGCCGACACCGATCCAGGAACCATACTGCCAGTACAGCAGGTTGTGGCGGCATTCCCCGCCGGGCCGGGCGTGGTTCGATGTTTCATAGGCAGGCAGACCGGCATCCGTCGTGATCTCGGCGGTCAGTTCGAACAGGTCCGCCGCCCGGTCGTCATCCAACGGGTCGAAGACGCCGCGCTTCACCTGCCCCGCAAAGCCGGTATTGGGCTCGATGGTGAGCTGGTAGAGCGACAGGTGATCCCCGGCCAGACCCAACGCCGAGGCCAGCATCGCCCGCCATTCGGCCTCGGTCTGCTCCGGCAGGGCATAGATCAGGTCGAAGGAGAACCGGTCGAACGTCGAGGCGGTGACGGCGATGCCGCGTTGCGCGGCCCCTGCATCATGCGCACGACCGAGAAACCCCAGCGCCCGATCATCGAAGCTCTGCACCCCCAGACTGACCCGGTTGACGCCTGCGCTGCGGAAATCCCGGAACCGCCCGACCTCGATGGAGGACGGATTGGCCTCCAGCGTGATCTCGACATCCGGCGCGAGGCCGAAGCTGTCGTCGATCTGCCCCAGCACTGCCGCCACGGTGGCGGGCGGCATCAGCGACGGGGTGCCGCCACCGAAGAAGATCGTGTCCACCGTCTGTTTCGGCACCCGCTCCGCCCAGGCCCGGATCTCCGCCAGCAGTGCCACACGCCAGCGGTCCTGATCGACCGTTTCACGGACGTGGCTGTTGAAGTCGCAATAGGGGCATTTGGAGACACAGAACGGCCAGTGGACATAGACCCCGAAGGCCGGTGCAGCAGTATGTTTCATCCCGGCAGAGGCTGCGTCGCCGCCGCCAGCCAGCCCGCCGTCTCCGCATCCAGCAGCGGCGTCAGTGTTGCCGCCACGCGGGCGTGATAGCCGTCGATCCAGTCCCGTTCCGCCACCGTCAGCATTTCCGTGACGATCAGGCGGCGGTCGATGGGGGCCAGCGTCAGGGTCTCGAAACCCAGCGTCGGACGCTCCCCGCCGTCGATCACTGTCTCCACCACCGTGACCAGATTCTCGATGCGGATGCCGTAGGCCCCGGCCTTGTAGTAACCGGGCTCGTTGGAGACGATCATGCCCGGCTGCAGGGCCACCGCGCTGTGGACCTTCGAAATCCGCTGCGGCCCCTCATGCACACTCAGGTAACTGCCGACGCCATGGCCGGTGCCATGGTCGAAGTCCAGGCCTGCCTGCCAGAGTGGCGCGCGGGCCATCGGATCAAGCTGGCTGCCGGTCGTGCCGGTCGGAAACCGTGCCATGGCCAGCGCCACATGGCCCTGCAGCACACGGGTGAAACGGTCCCGCATCTCCGGGCTGGGGTCGCCGATGGCGATGGTGCGGGTGATGTCGGTGGTGCC
>CAXBNO010000460.1:0-3227 GCA_963976775.1 uncultured Kordiimonadales bacterium | reverse complement strand
CCTCCGCGCCGACAGATACGCCCTATCCGGCCTTTGCCCTGTGCGCGCTGGCACCGGAGACCACGGTCCAGCGGGTTCTTGCCATGCTGAGCCTGCGCTTGACGGCGTGGACGGAAACATGGGAGAGGCAGGGCTTTGCGGCTGTCCGCCGGGCCTGGCTGGACATGGCTGACGGACTGGGCAAGCCGGTGATTGCCCGCCTGACGGATGGCGAACTGCACGGCCTGTTCGAGGGGCTGGATGACGACGGTGCCCTGTTGCTGCGACAGGATGATGACACCTTGAGGCGGATCACGGCGGGGGATGTCTTCCGACCGCCGTCTCGCTGAAGCGCTAATCGAGGAGAGGTTGATGCTGCTGACGATCGACGCGGGCAACACCAATACGACATTTGCCGTTTTCGACGGTGAGGACATACTCGGGGAGTGGCGGACAAGCACGAACTCGGCCCGGACCGCCGATGAGTATGGTGTCTGGCTCGCCAGCCTGATGAGCCTGGTCGAGGTGGATTCGAAGCAGATCGACAGTGCCATCATCGCGACGGTGGTGCCGCAGGCGCTCTTCAACCTGCGCACGCTCTGCCGTCGCTACTACCGCTGCGAGCCGATCGTCGTCGGTGATCCGGACGTGGATGTGGGGATCAAGGTGCTGATCGAGAAATCGCGTGAGGTCGGCGCGGACCGCATCGTCAACGCTGTCGGTGCGAAGAAGAAGTATGGCGGTCCTGCGATCATCGTCGATTTCGGCACCGCCACGACGTTCGATATCATCAACGCCGACGGCGACTACATGGGGGGCGTGATCGCGCCGGGCATCAACCTCAGCCTGGAGGCGCTGCACATGGCGGCGGCGAAACTGCCCCGCATCGCGGTGGAGCGCCCGGATCGCGTGATCGGCAATGATACGCAATCGGCGATGCTCTCAGGGGTCTACTGGGGCTATGTCGGTCTGATCGAAGGGCTGATCAGTCGCATCCGCGAGGAGTACGGTCAGCGTATACAGGTCATTGCAACCGGCGGTCTTGCACCTATGTTCGCGGATGGTACGGACTGCATCGAGGCGATCGATCGTGATCTGACGATGCACGGGCTGCTGGAGATCAGTCGCCGCAACCCAAGGACGCTGTAGTGGGCAAATCGAGATCGACCAAGGCGGGCGGGCATCACGCCTATCGCGACGGACTGGTGATGGTGCCGCTGGGTGGCTGCGGTGAGATCGGCATGAACCTGACCATGTATGGCACGGGCGGGAAGTGGCTGATGGTCGACTGCGGCATGACCTTCGCCGACGACAACCTGCCCGGCATCGACATTGTCGTGCCTGATCCGACCTACGCGGAGACGGAGGCCGAGGATATCCTGGGCCTGGTGATCACGCATGGTCATGAGGATCATCTGGGTGCGGTTCACCACCTGTGGCACCGCTTCAGGTGCCCGGTCTATGCAACACCCTTCGCGGCGGAACTGCTTGTCGGGAAATTCAGGGAAGCGGGAATCGAGGATGAGGTCGATCTGCGCATCGTCCGTGACGAGGGGCCGCTGGAACTCGGTCCCTTCCGCGTGACCATGATCGGCCTGACCCACTCGACGCTGGAGATGCAGGCGCTGGCGATAGAGACACCGCACGGTACGCTGCTGCACACCGGTGACTGGAAGTTCGATGCGACCCCGATGCTGGGCCCTGCCTCCGACGAGGAAGCGCTGCGGGCATGGGCGAAAAAGGGCATCCGGGCGCTGATCTGTGATTCCACCAATGTCTTCAGCCCGGGCACGTCGGGGTCGGAGGGCGATGTACGTGACGAACTGGTCAAGACCGTGCAGGGGCGCAATGGCCTGGTGGTGGTGACGACCTTCGCCTCCAACGTCGCGCGGCTGGAAAGCGTGGCCTTCGCCGCGAAACAGTCCGGGCGTCACTTCGCGCTGGTGGGCCGGTCGCTCTGGAAATTCTACGAGGCGGCGCGGAAGGTCGGCTATCTGGCGGACATGGACGAGCCGCTGAACGACAAGGAAGCGGCGGCGATGCCGCGGGACAAGGTGCTGCTGCTCTGCACCGGCTGCCAGGGGGAGGCGCGCGGTGCCATGGCGCGCATCGCCAACGATGACCACCCGCAGGTCAACCTGCGCAAGGGCGACGTGGTGATCTTCTCCTCCAAGATCATTCCCGGCAATGACAAGACGCTCTATCGCCTGCACAACCAGCTCGCCCTGAACGAGATCGAGGTGGTGACGGAAAAGGATCGCCCGGTGCATGTTTCCGGCCACCCGAGCCGTGATGAACTGCGCCGCATGTACGAGATCGTGCAGCCGGAAATGCTGATCCCGGTCCATGGTGAAGCGCGCCACCTGATCGAACAGGCGCGCTACGGGGTAAATGAATGCGGCGTGCCGGAAGCGCATGTGGTGCTGAACGGCGACATCCTGCGACTGGGACCGGGCACACCGGAGAAGGTGGGCGAGGTGCCAGTCGGGCGTCTGGCCGTCGATGCCTCCGGACTGGTGCTGACGGCGGCGGAGATGCTGCTGGATCGACGCAGGCTGAGCCACAATGGTGCTGCCATGATCGTGCTGGTGGTGGATGAGGACAGCGAGCTGATCGAGGATCCGCGCGTCTGCCTGATCGGCATTGCCGAAGGCACGGAGCACCGCGACCTGATCGCCGACGTGGAACGCGCGATCGAGCGGGAGATGGGCAAGGTCAATGGCCGTCGCCCGGCGGATGATGACACATTGGCCCTGACTGCGGTCCGGGCGCTGAGGAAGGTGGTACGGCAGGCCAATGGCCGCCGGCCGGTAACGGAATGCGAGGTCGTGCGCCTGGAAGAGGGCGAGCGGGTCGCGGCAGGCAAGTGGAAGGAGGCTGTCTGATGATCGGACGTCTGAATCATGTGGCAATCGCGGTTCCTGATCTGGAGGCCGCGACGGCAACCTATCGTGACACGCTGGGGGCGAAGGTCTCCGAGCAGCAGCCGGAGCCGGATCACGGCGTGACGGTGGTGTTCGTGGAACTGGGCAATACCAAGATCGAGTTGCTGCATCCGCTGGGTGAGGATTCACCCATCGCCAACTTCCTGAAGACCAACCCGTCGGGTGGCATGCACCACGTCTGCTACGACGTGGAAGACATCATCGCCGCGCGCGACAAGCTGAAGGCCGAAGGCGCCCGCGTGCTGGGCGACGGGGAGCCGAAGATCGGCGCCCATGGCAACCCGGTGCTGTTCCTGCACCCGA
>CAXBNO010000459.1:0-3230 GCA_963976775.1 uncultured Kordiimonadales bacterium | reverse complement strand
GGTACTGGTGGAGCGCACGACGGATGAGTGGATGGCAGTGCTGGAACCTGCCGGCGTGCCCTGCGCGCCGGTGCTGCATCGCAAGGACATGATCCATCACCCGCAGGTGCAGGCCAGCGGTATCGTGACGGAGAATGACCACCCGGTCGCCGGTCGGCTGCGGCAGGCCCGCAATGCCGCCCGCTTCAGCGGGACCACGCCAGAGCACCGTTTCGGCGCACCGCAACTGGGCGAACACACGGACGAGATACTGCGCGAGGCCGGATTCAGCGATGCGGAGATCGTGCGGATGCGGGAGCAGGGCACGGTGACTTCCGCCGCGCCGGCCGCCAGCGAAACCGGCACCGGTTGAGCATCCGGGAAGGTGCAGTGGCCGGGCGCCAGCGGTCCAGCCCCAGTGCCATCAGTGTCGCGTGGTCGTAGTAGCTCATGATCAGGCCTCCTTCGCCTGACCCGAAGCTAGTGATCGCTGCTGACAGACCCTTGTCAGGGGTGGTGGTTATGCTGTCAGCAGTTCAATGCCGGAGAACGAGATGAAACGATCCAACCGCATGTTCGAGGTGATCCAGATCCTGCGGGCCACCACACGCCCGCTGACCGCCGCGGCACTGTCGGAGCGGCTGGAGGTTTCGGTGCGCACGATCTACCGCGACATTGCCGCCCTGCAGGCGATGGGCACGCCGATAGAGGGGGAGCCGGGCATCGGCTACATGATGCGGCGCGGCTATGACCTGCCGCCGCTGAACTTCGATCAGGAGGAGGTGGAGGCCCTGCGCGTCGGCCTCGCCATGCTGTCACGCACCGGCGACCGGGCCCTGCAACGCGCCGCCGACCGGATCTGCGCCAAGATCGACGCCCTGCATTTGCCGCTGGACTGGCTGCAGGTCTCGACCTGGGGCGCACCGCTGGATGATCCCGGCAAGGGCTGTGTCTCAAAGGCCGTGCTGCGCGAGGCGGTGCGCAGCGAGCGGAAGCTGCGCCTGCTCTACGCCGACGCAGAGGGCAACCGCACCAGCCGCACGGTGCTGCCGCTGGCCCTGACCTATCACGTGGACTGCGTGGTGCTGGCCGCATGGTGCGAGATGCGCGGCGCCTTCCGCCATTTCCGCACTGACCGTATGTGGGATGCGAAGATGCTGGAGGACACCTTCTGCTGTCAGGGCATGGCGCTGCGCAGCCTCTGGCGTCAGCAGGACCGGTCGGAACTGGATGCACGCATGTATCAGCCGGTGTGTACCAGCGGCGGTGGTCTGACTACCGCTCCCTGAACGCCTCGTCCGCCGTGCCGATGACACGGTCGGTGAGGTAGGACAGGACGGAGCGGGAACCGGCCTTCAGTTCGGCGTCCACCTGCATGCCGGGACGGACCTGGTTGCGGCCCGGCACGTCGCCGAGGTAGTTCCGGTCGGTACGGATCTCGACGACATAGAAGATGGCACCACTCTGCTCATCGGTATTGGCGTCACGGGCGACCCGTTCGACCGTGCCGTTCAGCGCGCCATACTTGATGAAATCATAGGCGCGGACCTTGATGTTCGCCTGCTGACCGGTCTCGACGCTGGAAATGTCGCTGTTGGCCACCCGCGCCTCGATCACCAGATTGTCGGATTGCGGCACCACCGACATCAACGGCTCGTTCGGGCGCACGGCCTGTCCGGTATTGTTCACCACCAGATTCTGCACATACCCATCAACCGGGCTGCGGACGATGGTCCGGTCCAGCCGCGCCGTCGCCTGCTCCAGATTGCGCGCCGTGCTGTCACGGGCTCCGCGCGTTTCCGCCAGTTGTGTCAGTACCTGGCTGCGGGACTCGTCATCGATCTCGCGTCGCCGGGACTTGGAGGCTGACAGGGCCGACAGCGCGGAATCGAGCGATTGCCGGGTTTCCTGCAACTGGCCCTCCGTCTCCGCAAGCTGACGCTGCACGGACTGGAAGCGCAGGAACGGGAAGTGCCCCTTGTCGGTCAGGGTACGCAGGGATCGCACCTGCTCCGCCAGCACATCGCGGCTCTCACCCAGCGTATTGATGCGAACACGGAAGGAATTGATATCTGACTGTGCCTGCTCGATCTCCCGCTCCGCCGATTCACGCCGCGAATCCAGGGAATCCCGTCGGGCCTGCAGCAACCGCGTGTGCGTCGCCACCAGATCCGGGCGCTCCCCCGCGACAATGTCGGGGAAACGGATCACGGCATCATCACCGGCCTCTGCCTCCAGCCGGGCGAGCTCGGCCTCCAGTGTCTGCAGGTCGCCGCGCAAGCGGCGGACCTCGCCATTGATGATCTCGCTGTCGAGGCGCAGCAGCGGATCGCCCTGTCGCACCAGATCGCCGTCCCGCACCAGGATCTCGGCAACCGAGCCGCCTTCCGGGTGATTGACCAGCTTCACACGACCGCCGGGCCGTACCTGTCCCTGCGCGACAACCGCCTGATCAACCTCCGCGATGGCTGCCCAGGCAAGGATGACGATGAAGAAGCCGCAGATGATCAGGACCAGCAGGGAGGCGAGCGGCGAATGCCGGGCCTCGCTGATGGCCTGGGCCTCGGGCAGGAAATCGGAATATTGCGCGCCCCGCTGCCGGGTGCGTCCGCCGTCGGTGTCATTCCTGCTCATGCCTTGGCGTCCGCCGAGCCGGCGCCGTTCCGTGCCTCACCTGACCCGGGTCGCGGCCGGTCGCCGGGACGCATGGCGGCGTCACGCATCCGGGTCCGCGCGAAGGCAATGACCTCCTCCGGCGAGCCCACACGCTCGATATGCCCGTCGATCAGCAGGGCGACCTTGTCCGCGATCACCATCGGTGCCATGCGGTGGGAGATCATGATGATCGTCCGGCCGCGCTTCGCACGCTTCAGGGCGCGGATCAGCCGTTCCTCGGTACCCGGGTCGAGGGCGCTCGTCGCCTCGTCGAAGATCAGGATCTTCGGATTGCGGATCAGCGCCCGCGCAACCGCCAGCAACTGCTTCTGGCCGGAGGAGAGCCCGCCGCCACGCTCGCTCAGCACCGTGTCATAGCCCTTCGGCAGACGCTGGATGAACTCATGCGCGCCAACGAAGCGGGCAACCGATTCCACCCGCGCCGGGTCCTTGTCGTCGATACCCATGGCGATATTCTCGCGCACCGTACCGGCGAACAGCTGCACGTCCTGCGGCACCACACCCACCTGGCGACGCAGGGTGGCGGGGGAGATATGGGCGATGTCGGTATCATCCACCAGAACACGCCCGTTGTC
>CAXBNO010000458.1:0-3230 GCA_963976775.1 uncultured Kordiimonadales bacterium | reverse complement strand
GGCGGCGGTCAGCATCGCCGCGCCGAGCAGGATGATGAACACCAGCGAGGTGGTCTTCGCGGTTTCCAGCATGACGCCCTGCAGCGTGCGATCGATCTTCAGCACCCGCCAGCCACTCCAGCCCAGGGAGATGACCAGCAGCAGGGCGGCAATCGCGCCGACGGCAATGCCGATCTCGTCGTCAGCACTGTCGATCGACTTGATGTTCATGTCGAAGGACGCCAGCGCGACACCGATCATCAGCAGCGCCACGATGGCCATGATGGCAGGCACATAGGTCGAGGCGCGGCCTTCCGTCAGGCGGTAGCCGCCCATGATCAGGGCACCGGCGGCACCAATGGCGCCCGCCTGGTTCACCGTGGCGATACCCGCGATGATCGAGCCCAGCACCAGGAAGATCAGCGCCAGCGGCGGAACCAGTGTCAGCACGACATTGCGCCAGAAGGCGGCGTTGAACTTGCCCTCGAACCGCACCGCGGGCGCGGCACTTGGTCTGATCGTGGCGTAGATCAGGATGTAGAGCATATAGAGGCCGACAAGCACCATGCCCGGAATGAAGGCACCAAGGAACATCTCACCGGCACTGGTGGAGGCCACATCGAAGATCGACGGCATGCTCAGTTCGCCGGTTGCTTCCTTGTAGAGCGCCTTCCGCGCCGTGCCTGCCTGATCCGTGGCGGATGCGAGCTGGTCGGCCAGAATGATCAGCACGATGGAGGGCGGAATGATCTGGCCCAGCGTGCCTGACGCCGCAATGGTACCGGTGGCAAGCGACGGGGAATAATTGTTGCGCAGCATGGCGGGCAGGGAGATCAGGCCCATGGCCACCACGGTTGCGCCGACGATGCCGGTGGTGGCGGCGAGCAGGGCGCCGACGAAGACAACGGAAATGCCCAGGCCGCCTGGCACCGGCCCGAACAGCTGTGCCATGGTCACCAGCAGATCCTCGGCAATCTTCGAGCGCTGCAGCATGATGCCCATGAAGATGAACAGCGGGATCGCGATCAGGGTATCGCGCTCGACCTCCCAGTAGACCCCTCGAAGATTGGTGACGCCCGCAGACAGCCACTGCGACGGACCACCGGAGTGGAAATAGGCGTCAGGATTGTCCGCGAACAGAATGCCCGAACCGGCGGCCAGTGCGATGGAGATGATCGCGGCTCCAGGCAGGGCAAAGGCGACCGGATAGCCGGACCCCAGCGCAAACGCCATGATCAGGACCAGCAGTGCGAGAAAGAAAAGCTCCATGACCCGACCTCAATGCGCGACGGGCTGATGTTCGCGATGCCCGGGTTCATCCCGGATATCGGCGATAGCCTCGAAGAAGTAACTCACGAACTGGATCAGCATCGTGATAGCGAAAATACCGATGAACCCGGCCATCTGATACTTGATGAACATGCCGACGGTGCCGGTCTGCGAAATCTCGAAATTGGCGATCGGGCCATTGATGATCGACTGCTGGCCGTCGAAGCCGATGTAGATAATGACCCACATGGTGGACGCGCCCAGCAGGATCGAACCCAGGGCATTGACGTAGCCGCGGGTGTGCCGACCGAACCCGGCATACAGCACATCGACGCGAACATGCCCCTCGTCGAAAAGCGTGAAGGCGGAGGCGAACAGGAACAGCGCCGCATACCAGTACCGCACCAGGTCGCCCATCAGGGCCTGCTCGTAGGAAAAGACGAAGCGGGTGATGACGATCAGCAGTTCAGCACCCACGATCAGCAGTGCCAGCCAGGTGAAGCCGAGTGTCCGGGTGAAGGCGGAGATGATGAAGGCAATCGCGATCAGCGGCATGTGAATCCACGGACCGACGAAATGTGCCCGGCTCAGCGCCCGGACCGAATCGTCACCCATGAAGTCCTGCAGCAGGTTCTCGACCCGCATGAACGCGATCACCGAATCGGCGATACCGACCAGGACCACCATCCAGAAGAAGCCACGAATGAGGAAGAGATTGAAGTGATGGATGCGGTGCGCATCCCAGCGCAGCGCACAGTCCGATGTGCGTTGCACAAAGAGGACACTGGCGGCGATTGCGGCTGCATAGAGCAGCACCGGCACCCAGGTAAGACCACCGCCGCCCTCCGAGAACGCCGCTGAAAAGCCGGGGAAACCGAATCTGACGATCAGCACGTTCTCGGCAATGAATGCGACGAGCAGCGACAGCATGGACCAGCCGACCATGCGGACCAGTGGTGCGGGTCGACCGTAACGCGGAATCTCTGCCTGCAAATCTGCTGTCACGCTGCTGTCAGTCATCTGCAATCCTGTCGATTGGATGGAGTCGCGCACGCGGGCGGACGCCTTGATGGCGTCGTCGCGCGCCGAATGGACCAGAACCGAAAAAAGGGCGGTGCCACCGAGGCACCGCCCTGATTCCTGTCAGTCAGCCTTCGATCAGGCCAGACCCAGCACGCGGTTGCGCTGGTTGACGAAGGTGCCTTCGAACTTGGCCATCGTCCCGCCGATCTCGCGCAGGTTGGCCTGGAAGGAGTCATCGACCTCCGTGGCCAGAGCCGAATGATCGCGGGTTTCCGCGAACACTTCCGCCGACGCATCGCCCATGGCGTCCCAGACATCGTCGTTGAACGCGCGTACCTGAACACCGTGGTCGTTGATCAGCTTGGTCATGTACTCGCCGTTCTTGGCCATGTTCTCCTCGAACGCTGCGCCATGCTCCTCGTAGCAGGCCGCCTCGATAACCGCCTTCTCCCAGTCGGTCAGGCTGCCCCAGAAGCCGGCGTTCATGCCGAAGGACAGTCCGCCGCCCGGCTCGTGCATGCCACCGGTATAGTAGTACTTCGCGGCCTCGTAGAACTTCATGAAGTAATCGTTGTAGGGACCGACCCACTCCGTTGCCTCGATGGCGCCGGAAACCAGATTTTCATAGATCTGGCCGCCCGGCAGGGACACGGTGGACACGCCGAGCTTCGACATCACCGAACCGCCCAGGCCCGGAATACGCATCTTCAGACCCTTCAGGTCATCAGTCGATTCGATCTCCTTGTTGAACCAGCCACCGGCCTGGGTGCCGGTCGCGCCGCACATCAGCGGCTTCAGGCCGAACTCGCCGGAAACCTTGTTCCACAGCTCCTGACCGCCCTTGAACTTGATCCAGGCATTCCATTCCACGGTGGTCATGCCGAACGGCACGGCGGTGAAATAGGCCAGGGCCGGATGCTTGCCGGTCCAGTAGTAGTCGGCACCGATATATGCCTGCG
>CAXBNO010000457.1:0-3234 GCA_963976775.1 uncultured Kordiimonadales bacterium | reverse complement strand
CATTGGCGCGAACGGAAACGTTCATGCCGATGAAGCCGGTGGCACCGGAGAGCACGGCGCCGATGACGAAGCCGATGGCGACGAGCCAGCCCAGCAGCAGGCCGAGCACGATGGTGACGACCACACCGACGATGGCGATGGTCTTGTACTGACGATTGAGGTAGGCGGAGGCGCCTTCCTGGATGGCGCCGGCGATTTCCTGCATCCGGGCATTGCCAGCCGAAGCGGAGAGTACACTCTTCGCCGTGACGATGCCGTAGATCAGCGCCAGCACGCCGCAGCCGATCACGGCCCAAAGCATTGCTGTCATTTTTTCTTGTCCCCTGTGTCCAAGACGCTTGAGAGACCCGGCATGGCGCCGGACCATTGAGAGACTGATGTTCTGGCACCTGGAAGCGCCACCGAATCCGCAGTGCGGACCCCATCCCGGATCACTTCCGCCAGGTCAGTTGCGCTGGCTTATGCCAAAGTGCGGCGCACCATGCAAGGCAGTGCGGTGACGGGGGGCCGCATGGCAGATCACCCGCAGGTCCGCATCAGACTCCGGCACCGGCCAGGCGGCGGCGATGCAGGGCCAGCCAGAGGGTGGCCAGCAGCGCGAGGCTGATCATCGGCAGGGCGGCGGTGGTGACCACGTCCCAGCCAAAGGCGTGCAGCAACTGACCGGAGCTGAGGGAGCTGACCGCGACGACGCCGAAGACCATGAAGTCATTGATGCCTTGGACCCGTGCGGCCTCTGCCGGGGTATGTGCTTCCGCCAGCAGGGTGGTGCCGCCGACGAACATGAAGTTCCAGCCGATGCCCAGCAGGATCAGCGCGCTCCAGAAATGCAGGAACTCGAGACCGGAGTGGGCTGTCGCGATGCAGATCATGTTCAGGACCGCGCCGGCGGCGATGATGCGCAGCACGCCGAACTTCCGGATCAGGATGCCGGTGAAGAAACTGGGGGCGAACATGCCGACCACATGCCACTGGATTACGGTCGCGGAACTGTTGAAGTCATGTCCGCAGGCAACCATCGCCAGCGGCGTGGCGGTCATGATCAGGCTCATGGCCCCGAATCCGGCCATGGCGGAACCGGCGGCGACCCAGAAGACGGGTTGCTTCGCGATCTCCCGGAACGGGCGGCCACGCGTCGCGGCTGTGTGCCGGACCGGCTTCGGAATGCGCAGGCCGATCAGGATCAGCGCTGACAGGACCGTCAGGCCGGACGCGGCGATGTAGCTGCCGGCGAAGGTGATCGGCTCGATCATGTCCTTGGTCCACTTGGCCAGCTCCGGCCCCAGGAAACCGGCGACGACACCACCGGCCATGACCAGCGAAACTGCCTGGCCGCGCAGCAACGGCGGGGCCATGTCCACGGCGGCATGGCGATACTGCTGGCCGAAGGCGGAGAACATGCCGACCAGGCCGGTGGCGCAGCAGAACAGCCAGAAGTTCGCCTGGTACAGCGCCAGCACCCCCAGCAGGGTTCCTGCCGTGCCCAGCATCGTGCCGAAGATGAAGCCCGTGCGCCGACCGACACGCCCCATCAGCATTGCCGCCGGAATGGTCATCAGCGCGGTGCCTGCGACCACGGCGGTCACGGGCAGGGTCGCCAGTGCCTTGTCTTCCGCCAGGCTGAACCCGATCAGTCCACCCAGCGCGATCATGATCGCGGAGGTGGACGTGAACAGCGCCTGACAGATCGACAGCAGGATGACGTTGCGGCGGATACTGCTGAACCCGGCGGGGGCTTCAGCCTCTGGGGATGCGTTTGTCATGATGGGCGGGAACATACGCAGTCACCGCGCTGGCCGACAAACCAATTTTGCACAGTTGGGTTGCGTGAAATGAACCTGGCCCCCTGCATCCGCCGTGATCTCCTATACCGTGGCAATCGGTGTCGCCGGGCTGCCGACAGCGCCGGGCAGGCGCAGTGGCGGGGCGGTGAGCAGGAAGCGGTTGCGGCCGTTGGCGCGCAGCCAGTCGGCCAGTTCGGAGAGGAACCAGAGTTCCGCCAGCGGCAGTCCGAGCTTGAACAGGCAATGGTGATGCAGCGGCAGGGCAGGGCGCGGCCCTTCCTTCGGCTGTGCCGGAATGCCCTCGACGGCGTAATTGTCGGCGATCAGGGCGGAGACGCCCGAAGCGGTGATCCAGTCGAGCAGCTTCTGGTCGCGACCGTCCAGCACGGCGCAACTGTTCTCCAGTCGCTCCTTCGTCGGCTGGCGGTTCATCGACAGGATCTCGTCGGCGAAGCCGGTGCGGAACAGCAGCATGTCCCCCGGTTCCACAATGACTCCATCATCCTGCATGATCTGCATCAGCCGGTCGTGGCCGACATAGACGCGTTCACGGCCCACATGCGCCTCCAGATCCACCAGTACGGCCCGGCCCTGGATGCCGTGGCGGGCGAAGTTCTCGATACCGAGGGACTTCGCACCAAACAGCTGCGCGTCGCTGTCCTCCCCGTCCCATGACTTCGGGCCGACCACATGCTCACCGGCACGGAAGCCGTTGTAGTAGACCTTCTCCGCCTCCCCATCTCCATCGGCATCGAAGAACGATCCGACGTGGGACAGCGCATCCCACTGGGTGGAATACTGCAGACAGATCGTCACCTGATCGTCGCTGACCACATCGGTGTTCTGACCGTCGATGTTGCGCAGCGGGAAGTTGATGTAGGGCTTGTCGCCCAGGAATGTCGGCTGGCGGTGCGGCGGGTGGCGGCGTTCGTTGAGCAGGTTGCCGCCGGGATAGTCCAGCGGCAGGCTGAGGCAGAAGGTCCGGCCCTCCCGCACCTCGGCCACGCCCTGGCGCACCTTCTCCGGTGTGATCAGGTTGATGCGGCCAAGCTGGTCGTCGTCACCGAAGTTGCCCCAGTTCGACCCTTCCGGGCGGTTCTTCCAGCGTGTCGTGCTCATCCGTTCTCTCCCCTGAAGCGATTGACCGAAAGGCTGTCGATGGACAGTCCCTGATCCAGAATGTCTGCCGGTACCGGCTTGCCCGCGATCTGCGCCGCCGCGATGCGGCCCATGGCCGGTGAGGTCTTGATGCCATAGCCGCCCTGGCCGACCAGCCAGTAGAAGCCCTCGACCGCGTCATCGAAACCGTTCACGGGTGAATGGTCGTCCACGAAGCAGCGCAGTCCGGCCCAACTGCTGGCCAGACGACGGACCTGCAGGTCGGTGGCGTTCTGGATACGGTCTACACAGATGGCGATGTCGATCTCGTCGGGCTGTGCATCGCAGGGGG
>CAXBNO010000456.1:0-3249 GCA_963976775.1 uncultured Kordiimonadales bacterium | reverse complement strand
CGCCCGAAGCTAATCGTCGCGGCTTCCCCGCCGCTGTGGGATTTCGATACCGGTCTGCTGGCCGGGGGCGACAACAGCTGGCTGCTGCAGCAGGATCACGACAATCATCTGGTTGTCGGCCCCCTGTATCACAACGGCCCCTTCATCTTCTGCATCCAGGCACTGCTGAAACGGTCCCATGTGGTCGTCGCGGACCGTTTCGACGCCGAGCAGACGCTGGCACTGATCGAGAGGTACGGCATCAACTGGATGATGATGGTGCCGACCATGATGCAGCGCATCTGGCGGCTGGATGCGGCGGTGCGTAACCGCTACGACCTCTCCAGCCTGCGGGTCCTGCTGCATCTGGCCGCCCCTTGCCCCGTGTGGCTGAAGGATGCCTTCATCGAATGGCTGGGCCCCGACCGCATCTTCGAGCTCATGGGCGGCACGGAAGGCACCGGCACGACCTGGATCACCGGCCATGAATCCATGCTGCGCAAGGGCTCCGTCGGGCGGCTGCGCGAAGGCTCGTCGATGCGGGTGGTGCGCGAGGACGGCACCGACTGCGAACCGGATGAAGTGGGGGAGGTCTTCCTGCGGCCCGATACCGGACGCGGCACGACCTATCACTATCTCGGCGCGGAGAGCAAAGCCATCGAGGGCGGCTGGGAGAGTCTCGGCGACATGGGCTACGTCGATGCCGACGGCTACCTCTATCTGACCGACCGCCGCAAGGACATGATCCTGGCTGGCGGGGCCAACATCTACCCGGCGGAAGTGGAGGCCGCGATCGACCAGTTCCCCGGCGTCCGCTCATCGGTGGTGATCGGCCTGCCGGACGAGGACCTGGGCAACCGCATCCATGGCATCGTCGATGCGCCGGGCGGCATTTCGGAGGATGATCTGGTGGCGTTCCTCGCGGAGCGGCTGGTGCGCTACAAGATCCCGCGCAGCTTCGAGTTCGTGGACGAGCCGCTGCGCGACGACGCGGGCAAGGTCCGCCGCAGCGAGATGCAGCAGGCCAGGCTGGACGGCAACGCATGACGCCAGTCGTTGCCGTCGATGGTCCCACGGCCTCCGGCAAGGGCACGCTTGCCCGGCGGCTGGCGGCGGACCTGGGCTTTGCCTATCTGGATACCGGCAGCCTCTATCGCGCAACGGCGCTGCGGCTGATCCGTGCCGGTGGCGATGGCAGCGATGTGGAGGCCGCAGTGGCTGCGGCGCGGGGCATCACGCCCGATGACCTCTCCGATCCGGCGCTGCGGGAAGAAGCGACGGGCAACATGGCGTCGAAGGTTGCCGCCCTGCAGCCCGTGCGCGATGCCCTGTTCGCTTTCCAGCAGGCCTTCGCCGCGACGCCGCCTGACGGGGCTGCGGGTGCGGTGCTGGACGGGCGTGATATCGGCACCGTTGTCTGCCCTGACGCGACGGCGAAACTGTTCGTGACCGCAACGGCAACCGCGCGGGCGGAACGACGCCATGCCGAACTGATCGCCCGTGGAACCGACGTGACACTGGAGAATGTGCTGCAGGATCTGCGCGCGCGGGACGAACGCGACATCAACCGCGCCACCTCTCCGCTGAAACCCGCAGCAGATGCGGACTTGCTCGATACCACGGAATTGGATATAGAGGCCGCGTTCTTCGCAGCCCGTAAGCTGGTTACGGCGCGGTTGGAGTGTCAGGCCTGAAGGTCTGAATGTCCCACCCGCAGAGTGCGAACGGTCCGATCGTAGCCGGGTAACCGGCAAATCCAAGCGAAGGGCCGCGAGAAAGGAAATCACTATATGAGCGACGTATCCGTCGGAGCTGCCGAGCAGTTCCCGGGACGGGAGGACTTTGCCGCCCTCCTGGACGAAACCTATGGCTCCGAAAGCAATCTTGAAGGCTCCGTCATTCGCGGAACCATCCTGGCCGTCGAGCACGACTTTGTCGTTGTTGACGTCGGCCTGAAGACCGAAGGCCGGGTTCCGCTGAAGGAATTCCAGGTCGGTGGCCGTCCCGCCGAAGTGAAGGTCGGTGACGAGGTCGAGGTCTATCTGGAGCGGATCGAGAACGGCATGCACGAAGCCGTCATCAGCCGCGACAAGGCCCGCCGCGAGGAAGCCTGGGCCAAGCTGGAGAAATCCTACGAGGTCAACGAGCGTGTCGAGGGCATGATCTTCGGCCGCGTCAAGGGCGGCTTCACGGTCGACCTGTCCGGCGCCGTGGCGTTCCTGCCCGGCAGCCAGGTGGACATTCGTCCGATCCGCGACGTGACCCCGCTGATGGGCACGCCGCAGCCGTTCCAGATCCTGAAGATGGATCGCCGCCGCGGCAACATCGTGGTATCGCGCCGCGCCGTTCTGGAAGAAACCCGTGCGGAAGCCCGCAGCGAGCTGATCCAGCGCCTGGAAGAGGGCATGGTCTGCGACGGCGTGGTCAAGAACATCACCGACTATGGTGCGTTCGTTGACCTGGGCGGCATCGACGGCCTGCTGCATGTCACCGACATTTCCTGGCGTCGCGTCAACCACCCGAGCGAGGTGCTGACGATCGGCGAGACCATCAAGGTCCAGGTGATCAAGGTGAACAAGGAAACCCAGCGCATCAGCCTGGGCATGAAGCAGCTGCAGACGGATCCGTGGGACGGCGTTGCCGCCAAGTATCCGGTCAGCGTCCGCTTCGACGGTCGCGTCACGAACATCACCGACTATGGTGCGTTCGTGGAGCTGGAGCCGGGTGTCGAGGGTCTGATCCACATCTCCGAGATGTCCTGGACCAAGAAGAACATCCATCCGGGCAAGATCGTCTCCACCAGCCAGGAAGTCGAGGTCATGGTCCTCGATGTCGATCCGGCGAAGCGGCGTATCTCCCTCGGCCTCAAGCAGTGCATGGCCAACCCGTGGGACGATTTCGTCACCAGCTACCCGGCCGGCACCGAGATCGAAGGCGAAGTCAAGAACATCACCGAGTTCGGTCTGTTCGTTGGCCTCTCCGGCGAGATCGACGGCATGGTTCACCTTTCCGACCTCTCCTGGGAGCAGTCGGGCGAGGAAGCCATCAAGGAATTCAAGAAGGGCGACATGGTCAAGGCGAAGGTCCTTGACGTGGATACCGACAAGGAGCGCATCTCCCTCGGTATCAAGCAGCTCTCCGAGGATCCCTTCGAGTCCGGTGCTTCCGACCTGCGCAAGGGTGCTGTCGTCACCTGTACCGTGACCACGCTGACCGACAACGGTCTCGAGGTTGCTGTCGGCGAAGGCCTGCACGGCTTCATCCGCAAGT
>CAXBNO010000455.1:0-3252 GCA_963976775.1 uncultured Kordiimonadales bacterium | reverse complement strand
CGCGCATGCCGCCGTCCAGATCGTGTGCCGGATCGGCGAGTTCGCTGGCCAGTTGGCGCGACAGGGTCGCATCGATCGGGACCAGTTGCACATCGTGGCCTGAAGGCAGGATGTGCAGGACATTGGCCCGACGCGCCGTCAGCGCCAGACTGACACCGCCTTCGGCCAGGTCCAGAAGCTCCCCGTATTCCTCCGCCGTCGCCGTCTCCGCCGAGACGATGATCCCGGACTGCACCGCGCCGCGCACGATGACGGGCATGCCCCGCCGCAGATCCGCCGCAGCACGATCCACCTGCCGCACATGACGCAGGTCGCTGGTTTCGTCTTCGCTCTGGCGCGCCAAGGGGGCTGTCCTGATAAGTGATCGCGATGTGATCGCCACTGTATATCCCGCGTCCCCGGACTGTTGAAGCTTTCACTGCCACAGGTCAGACTTGCATGCGGGAACAGGGTGTCGGGACACCACGCATGACGATCAACCGGTTGTCACGTGTCGGTGAGGCTGTTCTCCCACAACGGAACCGGACTCTTGAACCGGGCCGCGGCAGACCAATCTCTGGTCAGTCGAAGGTCCGGCGGTGATTGGGAGAAGCGAGAAGATGATGGGTGGCAAGAAGATCCTGCTGGTCGATGACGACGACGCCTTGCGCGAGACGCTGGCCGAGCAACTCGAACTGCACGAGGAATTCGAGACACGACAGGTCGGTTCCGGACAGGCCGGCATCGAGGCTGCGCGCAAGGAACATTTCGATCTGGTCCTGCTGGACGTCGGCCTGCCCGACTCCGACGGGCGCGAGGTCTGCCGGGCGCTGCGCAAGAATGGCTTCAAGATGCCGGTGATCATGCTCACCGGCGCGGATTCGGACGCAGAGGAAATCCTGGGGCTGGAATCGGGTGCAAACGACTACATCACCAAGCCGTTCAAGGTCGGCGTGCTGCTGGCCCGCATTCGCGGCCAGTTGCGCCAGCACGAACAGAGCGAGGATGCCGTCTTCACCATCGGCCCCTACAGCTTCCGCCCGGCGCAGAAGATGATGGTGCACAAGGAAACGGAGAAGAAGGTCCGCCTGACGGAGAAGGAAACCTCCATCCTGAAGTACCTGTTCCGTGCGGGCGAGACTGCGGTCGGGCGCGATGTGCTGCTGCACGAGGTCTGGGGCTACAACGCCGGGGTCACCACCCACACGCTGGAAACCCATATCTATCGCCTGCGCCAGAAGATCGAGCCGACACCATCGGAAGCCGAGATCCTGGTGACAGAGCCAGGGGGTTACAAGCTGGTGCCGCTCCCTCAACCGACTTGTCGAATCTCCGCTTCAGACCGTCTTCAGCCAGGCGATCAGCAATGACAGGGTGACGGCGCTGAACAGCGTGGACAGCAGGATCACGGAGGCCGAGCGCTGCGTGTAGGTGCCGTAGAACCTTGCCAGCAGGAAGGCATTGATCCCGGCAGGCGTGGCGGCGTTCAGGGTGGCAACGGCGACATAGAGCGGATCGTTCTGGAAGATGTAGCTGGTGAAGATGAAGACCAGCGCGGGCAGCAGCGCCAGCTTCATGACCACCAGCGTCAGGCTTTCCTTCAGATCACCGGCAATGCGGAACCGGGTCAGTGACGCGCCGAGTGCACATAGTGCCGCCGGTGTCGCCGCCTTCGACAGCAGGTCGATCAGCCGGTCGACCATGGACACCAGTTCCAGTCCCGTCGCGCCGAAGGCCAGCCCCGAGCAAAGCCCAAGGATCACGGGATGCACCGCCAGGCTCCTGAAGGTCGAGAGCAGGATGGTGCCCAGGCCCTGTCCCTTCTGGCCACGCAGCGCCTCCACCATGATGGTGGACAGCGGGATGAGGATCATGGGGTGGAACGTCACGATCATCATCATCGGGATCAGGCCCGGTTCGCCGAAGGCCGTATAGACCAGCGGCAGGCCCATCAGCACGGTGTTGGAGAAGCTGGAGGACATGCCCATCAGCCCGTACTCCACCGGCGGATTGCGGAACACGTAGCGCCCCAGCGCCACCGTGATCGCGAAGTGCAGCAACGCGGCACCGAAATAACCGAACACGATGGACCATTCGATGCCGTCTTCCGGCAGGCCCCGGCTGAACAGTCGGAACAGCAGGGCCGGGATGGCGGCATAGAAGACGAAATTCGTCAGCGCCTTGATCCCGACATCGCCGCCCAGCAAGGGCGAGCGCCCCAGCGCATAGCCGATGGCCATCAGCGCGAAGACCGGAAAGACGATATCGAGGACGCCCCCCATCAGCCGCGCCCCGAAAGTTCAGCCAGCACGGGACCTGCGGGGACGGGGCGACGGGTCACGCGTTCAGCCCTCGAACGGGTGACGGACGACGATGGTGTCTTCCCTCTCGGGACTGGTCGAGAGCAGGGCAACCGGGGCGCCGATCAGTTCTTCTATCGCGCGGACGTACTTGACCGCCTGTGCCGGCAGGTCGGCCCAGGAACGGGCGCCGTAGGTGGTGTCGGACCAGCCTTCGAACGTCTCGTAGACCGGTCGGATATTGGCCTGATCAGCCATGTTGTAGGGATAGAAATCCAGCGTCTTGCCATTCAGTTCGTAGCCGACGCAGACCTTCAGTTCCTTCAGCCCGTCCAGCACGTCAAGCTTGGTCAGGGCCACGCCGTCGATACCGCCCGTGCGGATCGCCTGCCTTACCATCACCGCATCGAACCAGCCGCAACGGCGGGCGCGGTTGGTGACGGTGCCGAATTCGCGGCCCTTCTCCCCCAGATGCCGCCCGATCTCGTCATCCAGTTCGGTCGGAAAGGGGCCGGAGCCGACGCGGGTCGTGTAGGCCTTGACGATGCCGAGCACGAAGTCGATCACCTTCGGCCCGCAACCGGAACCGGGGGCTGCCTGACCTGCAACGGTGTTGGAGGATGTGACGAACGGATAGGTGCCGTGATCGATGTCCAGCATGGCACCCTGCGCGCCCTCGAACAGGATGCGCTTGCCCTGGCGATTGACCTCGTCCAGCGTGCGCCAGACATGCGCGGCAAAGCGCAGGACGTCGTCACTGACCGCGTTCAGTTCAGCCAGGATGTCCGCCTTGGCGATCTCCGGCTGCGACAGGCCGCGACGCAGCGCGTTGTGGTGCACCAGCAGGCGTTCGATCTTGCCGTCCAGCGTCACCGGATCACCCAGGTCCGCGACCCGGATCGCCCGCCGTGCGACCTTGTCCTCATAGGCCGGGCCGATGCCGCGCCCGGTGGTGCCGATCTTGGCGCCGCCC
>CAXBNO010000454.1:0-3264 GCA_963976775.1 uncultured Kordiimonadales bacterium | reverse complement strand
ATTAACCTGAATACCCTTGCCGGAATGCTCGATCCCTGCCGCATCGAGGTTCAGGCGCTCCACATTGGCCTTGCGCCCCGCCGCGACCAGCAGATGACTGCCTGCGATCCGCTCGCCACCCTCCAGCACGATGACGGGGCCAGGCTCCACGGCCTCGATCTTCACATTCTCCCGAATATCGACGCCATCCGCGCGAATCCGGCGCAACGCGATGGCCGTCAGCTCCGGGTCATCCTTGCCGAAGGCGCGAAAGGCCTCCAGCACCGTAACCCGCGACCCGAGCCTGCGGTGCGCCTGCGCCATTTCCAGCCCGATGGGGCCACCGCCTATGATCAGCAGGTGTTCCGGCTGTTCGCGGTTGTCGAAGATGGTTTCATTGGTCAGATAGGGAACCGCATCCAGCCCCGGGATCGGCGGTGCAACGGCGGAGGAGCCGGTGGCGATCACGAAGCGGCGGGCGCGGATGCGCTGTCCACCGGCCTCCACCGTACGCTCGTCGATGAAACGGGCCCAGTCGCGGATGACGGTGACGCCCATCCCCTCGAACCGTTCCTGGCTGTCCACCGGCGCGATCCCCTCGATGACATTGCGCACGTGATCGGCAACCGCCGGGAAGTCGACCTTCGGCGCGGTGGCTGTGATGCCGAACGGCGCGGCCTGTGTCCAGGCGTGGGCGTGATGGCTGGCGGCCAGCAGTGCCTTCGATGGCACACAGCCATAGTTCAGGCAATCCCCGCCCATCTCCCCGCCCTCGATCAGAATGGTCGGCGCGCCCATCTGGGAGGCACCGGCGGCAACGCTCAATCCGCCCGAGCCGCCGCCGATGACACAGATGTCGGTTTCCAGAATGTCGGACATGGGTCAATGGTTCCTGTTCGTGGGCCGGAGGATTGCAGTTGTCTGTTGACCGTTCCACCCCTCTCCTCCTTCCCGACCCCCCACGGGATTGTCCTGAATGGGGGGCGGGAAGGAGGAGAGGGGTGGAACGGTCAACGATCAGCATCAAACCTAGGATGCCTGTGGCCGAATTGCAGCCCCGGCGCGGTTGACTTGACCGTGAGGCCCACATATACACCCCTTCTCTTGCCCCCGGCACGTGTCCGGGTCCCCATTCCGTTCGTACAGGAGAGCCTGTCGTGAAGCGTACATTCCAGCCGAGCAATCTCGTGCGCGCCCGCCGTCATGGCTTCCGCGCCCGCAAGGCCACCGTGGCCGGCCAGACCATTCTGCGCCGCCGTCGTTCCAAGGGCCGGAAGAAGCTGTCGGCCTGAGGCACGACCACATGGAAGTCGGTCGTTTGAAACGGCGGGCCGACTTCCTCAGGCTCGCACGCAAGGGTCGCCGCACCGCCGCCAAGGGTCTGGTGCTGCAATCCGCGCCGATTCCGGCAGGCCCGGAAAGTACCGATCAGACGGGCAACGCCATGGCGATCCGTATCGGTTTCACTGCATCCAAGAAGGTCGGCAACGCGGTCCGGCGCAACCGGGCCAAGCGTCGGTTGCGCGCACTCGCCAACGATCAGCTTGTCCGGCAGGCGCAGCCCGGCCATGACTATGTGCTGATCGCCCGTGCCGCGACGGTGGAGCGTGACTTCGCCGATCTGACGGACGATCTGCTGCATTCCCTGAAACGCCTGAAGCTGCTGCGGGAGGGCACGGCCTGATGCTGCGCCGGATCGCGATACTTCCCATCCGCTTCTACCAGTACGTCATCTCGCCATGGCTGGGACCGAACTGCCGGTTTCAGCCCACCTGCTCCGCCTATGCCATCGAGGCACTGGAGCGCCATGGTGTCCTGCGCGGCAGCTGGCTGGCGCTCCGGCGGCTGTCACGTTGTCACCCCCTTGGCGGTCATGGCTATGATCCTGTGCCGGAAACGCGTAAAAGCGCGGCAACCACGGCCCAATCCAGCCATCTTTCCCGTCGCCCCTGATCCCTGAAGTCGAGGCCCCCCGCATGTCCGAACAGCGCAATCTGATCCTGGCCATCGTGCTGTCAGTCGTGATCCTGCTGGGGTTCCAGACCCTGTTTCCGGGTGATCCGCCCCCGCCGCCGCCCATCGAATCTCCGGCGGTCGGCACCCCTGGTGCACCCGGCAGCACCGGCAGCACGGTGCCTGGTGTCTCTGCCCCCGGCGCCAGCCTGCCGGGCACGGTTCCGACGGCCGGTGTGGACCGCAGGACAGCCATCGCGGCGGAGCCGCGCATCCGCATCAACACCCCGCGCCTGCATGGTTCGATCCGGCTGCGCGGTGGCTGGATCGACGATCTGACCCTGCCCGACTACCGCCAGACCACGGACCCGAGTTCACCGGAGATCGCGCTGCTGAACCCGCGCGATGCCGCCGATCCCTATTTCGTCGACTTCGGCTGGCTGAACGCCCTGGGCAGTTCCGCCACCATGCCCACGTCGGAGACGCCCTGGGTCGCCGACGGCAGCACACTGGCACCGGGTCAGCCGGTCACGCTGACCTGGGACAATGGCGAGGGGCTGACCTTCGTGCGGCGTTTCGAGATCGACGCCAACTACATGTTCACGGTGCATCAGTCCGTGCGCAACAGTTCGGGCCAGCCGGTCACGCTGCATTCCTACGGTCGCGTCAGCCGCCATGGCACGCCGGAGACCAGCGGATTCTACATCCTGCACGAAGGCATGCTCGGCGGCATGCAGGAGAAGGTGATGGAGGTCGATTACGACACCATTGCCGAGGACGGCGACATCAAGGAACAGACCCGGGAAGGCTGGATCGGCTTTACCGACAAGTACTGGATGACAGTGCTGATCCCCGACCGCGCCACCGCGTTCGAAGGCGCTTTCCGCCATACCTACGTGGGCGGCATCGACAAGTATCAGACTGACTATCTGGCCGATCCGATCACGGTGGCTTCGGGCAGCGAGGTCACGCTGACCAACCACCTGTTCGCAGGTGCCAAGGAAGTGGACCTGGTCGACGGCTACGAGGAAACGCTGAAGATTCCGCTGTTCGGCAACACCATCGACTGGGGCTGGTTCCCGTTCCTGACGCAGCCGCTGTTCATCGCCATCGACTTCTTCAACAGCCTGCTGGGCAATCTGGGGCTGGCGATCATCGCCACCACCATCATCATCAAGACCCTGTTCCTGCCGCTGGCCTACAAGTCCTACGTCTCCATGAACGCGATGAAGGAACTGCAGCCGGAAATGGTGAAGATCCGCGAACGCTATGGCGAGGATCGCCAGCGGATGCAGCAGGAGATGATGGGGCTCTACAAGAAGAACAAGGTCA
>CAXBNO010000453.1:0-3265 GCA_963976775.1 uncultured Kordiimonadales bacterium | reverse complement strand
CACGGTGGGGCAGAAACAGAAGGAGGAATAGAGATTGCCCGCCGGGCTGGTCCATTCCCGCCCGCGCCGCCCGCGCCCCTGCAACTGGCGCTCAGCCGTGACCACAAGTCCGCCCTGATCGGCCAGATCCAGCCGCGACCTCACCTCGTCGTTGGTGGAGCCGACATCGCCCAGTGCCACATGATGAAAACGACCGGTCGACATCAATCGAGAACAAGCGTCATGAAGAAGCTTTCCGGGTCTTCCGGGTAGAAGGAAAAGGGGCCACAGGGCGTGAAGCCATAGCGGGCGTAGAGCGTTCGCGCCGAGCGAAAGCCGTCCGCCGAACCGGTCTCCAGGCTGAGACGCCGGTACCCCCGCTGCCGCGCCACGGCGACGATGTGGTCCAGCAGGCGGGCGGCCAGTCCCTGCCCGCGCAGTTCACCAATGGTGTGCATCGACTTGATCTCACCATGGGTGGCATCGAGTTCCTTCAGCGCGCCGAACCCGATCAGGCGGCCAGCGTCCCACATGCTCCAGAACGTCATGCCGGGCGCGGCGAGCCCGCTGGCATCCAGCGCATAGATCTTCTCCGGGCTGGTATGCGCCTGCATGTGCGAGTGATGCACCTGCAGCAGCGCCAGGCACTCCGGGCGGGTCGGCTGGTCTTCCTGAATGCGGATGTCCATCGGGTCACCCCTTCCCCGCTCAGGGGAACAGGCTGCCGGCCGCAACGGCCGCCCCATCGACCAGGATGCCGGGAACGACGAAGAAAGCGGCAGTCAGGAATGCGGTGATCGCCATCAGCACGCCAAGCTCCATGCCGATCGGCTTCGACAGCGGTTCGGTCGGTTCATCGAAATACATGATCTTGATGATCCGCAGGTAGTAGAACGCACCGACCACGCTGGCGAGGACACCGATGACGGCCAGATAGTAGAGGCCCGCATTGATCGCCGCCATGAAGACGTAGAACTTGCCGAAGAACCCGGCTAGCGGCGGCACGCCCGCCAGGGAGAACATGAAGATCGCCAGTGCCATGGCCATGCCCTTGTGGGTCTTGGCCAGACCGCGCAGGTCGTCAATGCTCTCCACCATCCGGTCACCGCGCCGCATCGCCAGGATGCAGGCAAAGGTGCCGATGTTCATAACCAGATAGATGGTCAGATAGACCAGCACACCGCGGACACCCTCCGACGTCGCCGCAGTGAGACCGACCAGTGCATAGCCGACATGTCCGATGGACGAATAGGCCATCAGCCGCTTGATATTGTTCTGTCCGATGGCCGCGAAGGCACCCAGCAGCATCGACAGTACGGAAATCAGCCAGATGATCTGCCGCCAGTCCGCCTCCATGCCGCCGAACGGCTCCAGCATGGCGCGCAGGAACATGGCCAGCGCCGCGACCTTGGGTGCCGTGGCAAAGAAGGCGGTGACCGGAGACGGCGCGCCCTCATAGACGTCGGGCGTCCACATGTGGAACGGCACTGCCGACACCTTGAAGGCCAGGCCGGCCGACAGGAAGACGATGCCGATGATCAGGCCGATGCCCGCCTTTTCCTGCCCCTGCATCACATTGGCGATATCACCGAACGTGGTGGAGCCGGTGAAGCCATAGATCATGGAACAGCCATAGAGCAGCATGCCCGACGACAGCGCGCCGAGAACGAAATACTTCAGGCCCGCCTCCGTCGTGCGCGTGGAGTCGCGCTTGAAGGCTGCCAGCACATAGAGCGGCAGGCTCTGCAGTTCGATGCCCATGTAGAGCGCGATGAGGTCATTGGCGGAGACCATCATCAGCATGCCCAGCGTCGCGATCAGGATCAGCACCGGATATTCGAACCGGTTCATCCCCTCCCGACGGACAAAACCCTGCGACAGGACAATCGCGGCGGCGGAGCCGATCAGGATCAGCACCTTGGCGAAGCGTGCGAAGGGATCGACGACGAACAGGCCGGCGAAGCTGACGTTGTCGCCTTCCCCCGTCACCACCAGAACCAGCGCAACGGCAAGCGAGAGGATGCTCAGCCAGGAGACCAGCCCCATGTCGGAACCGGGCTTCTGGAACACGCCGATCATCAGCAGCGCCATCGCGGCGACAGCCAGGAAGATCTCGGGAAGGGCTATGGCGAAATCATGCATGGTGATCGGACCTCAATGCTTCGCCGCGCCGAGGCTCTCGGCGCCCGCCGGCTGCATCGCTGCGTCGAGCGCGATGGCCGCGTTGTGGTGTTCGACCAGATAGGTGATCGACGGTTCCATGATGTCCAGGAACGAGGAGGGATAGACGCCGAGCCAGATCACCGCCACCGCGAGGGGCGCGAAGATCAGGATCTCGCGCGGGCTGAGGTCGGTCATCGCCTTCAGGTCTTCCTTCTCCAGCTTGCCGAAGACGACCCGGCGATAGAGCAGCAGCGCATAGGCTGCCCCAAGGATGACGCCGGTCGTCATCAGCAGGGCCACCCAGGTATTGGCCTCGAACGCGCCGACGATGGCCAGGAACTCACCCACGAAACCGGCAGTGCCGGGCAGGCCGACAGAGGCCATGGTCATCAGCATGAAGACGAAGGCGTAGCGTGGCATGCGCTCCACCAGACCGCCATAGCGGGCGATCTCGCGTGTGTGCAGCCGGTCATAGACGACGCCGACGCAGAGGAACAGCGCCCCGGAGATCAGCCCATGCGCCAGCATGACGAACATCGCGCCCTCGATACCCTGCACGTTGAAGGTGAAGAGGCCGATGGTGACGAACCCCATGTGCGCGACCGATGAATAGGCAATCAGCTTCTTCATGTCTTCCTGCACCAGCGCGACCAGCGAGGTGTAGATAACCGCAATGACCGACAGGCCGAAGACCAGCGGCGCGAAATCCACGGAGGCAATGGGAAACATCGGCAGGCTGAACCGGATGAAGCCGTAGCCGCCCATCTTCAGCAGCACACCGGCCAGGATCACGGAACCCGCCGTCGGTGCCTCGACATGCGCGTCCGGCAGCCAGGTATGTACCGGCCACATGGGCATCTTCACCGCGAAGCTGGCGAAGAAGGCCAGCCACAGCCAGCCCTGGATATTGGCCGGTATCGCCTTGTCCGGATCGATAGCCTGTGCCGTCAGTGCCGGAATGCTGGTGGTGCCGGCATCGAAGTAGATCCACAGGATCGCCAGCAGCATCAGCACGGAGCCGAGCAGCGTGTAGAGGAAGAACTTGAAGGAGGCGTAGATCCTGCGCCCGCCGCCCCAGATGCCGATGATCAGGAACATCGGGATCAGACCGGCCTCGAAGAAC
>CAXBNO010000452.1:0-3270 GCA_963976775.1 uncultured Kordiimonadales bacterium | reverse complement strand
CCGAAGCTGTCAGGCCAAGGCCGATATCGTGGCAGCGGATGAGCGCGAGAACGACCAGCGCGCCCTGCTGAACCTCGGCCATACCTTCGGACACGCACTGGAGGCGGAAGGCGGCTATGATGGTCGCCTGCTGCACGGCGAGGCCGTGTCCATCGGCATGGTGCAGGCACTGGATTTCTCCGTCAGCCAGGGCCTCTGCCCCGGCCAGGACGCGGAACGTGCGCGCCGCCACCTGCAGGCGGTGGGCCTGCCGACCCGTCCCGCCGACCGTGGCCTGGGCGACATTCCGGTCTCGCGGCTGCTCGACCACATGGCACAGGACAAGAAGGTGCGCGATGGACGCCTCACCTTCGTCCTGGCGCGCGGCATAGGTGAAGCCTTCGTCACGCGCGATGTAGATGCAGCAAGGCTGCAGTCATTTCTCGAAACGGAACCGAACTGATGGAAAGTGCCGGCACTGACATGTCCTCGATCGACTGGAGTCTGGTTCTCTCGATTGCCGCCATTGTCCTGCTGCTGGTGATGTCGGCGTTCTTTTCCGGCTCCGAGACCGCGCTGACCGCGTCCTCGCGTGCCCGGATGCATCACATGGAACGGCTGGGCAACAAGAAGGCGCACCTGGTCAACCGCCTGACAGAAGACAAGGAGCGGCTGATCGGGTCGATCCTGCTCGGCAACAATCTGGTCAACATCCTTGCCTCTGCACTGGCGACCAGCGTGCTCATCGCCCTCGTGGGGGACGCTGCGGTCGCCATTGCGACGGTGGGAATGACGCTGCTGGTGCTGATATTCGCAGAGGTGCTGCCCAAGACATACGCGATCCGCAACCCGGACCGCTTCGCCCTTGCCGTCTCCCCCATCGTGGCCTTTCTGGTCCGCGCCCTCTCGCCGGCCGTGATCGCGGTCGAGGCCATCGTCCGACTGGCCCTGCGCGTGCTGGGCGCGCGTCAGAACGGCGACGACAACTACGACGTGGCCGATGAGCTGCGCGGACAGATCGAACTGCATCACCGCGAAGGCGGCGTGCGCAAGACAGCCAAGGACATGCTCGGTTCGATCCTGGAGCTGGATGACGTGTTCGTCTCCGAGATCATGATGCACCGCAGACGCGTCAAGACCCTGAACATCGACGACCCGCCTGAAGCGATTGTCGGCGCTGCGCTGGACAGCAACTTCACCCGCATTCCGCTCTGGCAGAATGACCAGGAGAACATCGTCGGCGTCCTGCACGCCAAGGATCTGGCCCGCGCCCTGTCGAAGAACAACGGCGATGCCGCCACACTCGACATCACCTCGGTGGCGCGGGAGCCCTGGTTCGTGCCGGAGACGGCCTCCCTGCGCGAACAGCTGAATGCCTTCCGTCGCAGGCGTGCGCATTTCGCGCTGGTGGTGGATGAGTATGGGGCGCTGAAGGGTATCGTCACGCTGGAAGACATCCTGGAGGAGATCGTCGGTGACATCTCCGACGAACATGACGCGGTGACAGCCGGTGTCCGTCCGCTGCCGGACGGCACCTACGAGGTCGAGGGATCCGTGACCATCCGCGACCTGAACCGCAGGTTCGACTGGAACCTGCCGGATGAAGAGGCATCGACGATTGCCGGGCTGGTGATCTATGAAGCGCAGATCCTGCCGGAGATCGGTCAGGTCTTCCGGTTCCATGACTTCACCTTCGAGATCCTGGAGCGCCGACGGCACCGCATCAATCGTCTGAAAATCACGCCGCCCGAGTGATATTGCAGCGCGGGACCGGTCAGGCGACGCGCATGCTGTCGGGGCCGAGACTCACCCGGGTGGTCCGGCCCATCAGGTCGAGCAGGACCCAGACGCGCTGATCGGGATCAATACGCTCGACCCTGCCAACGAAATCGGTGAATGCGCCGCTGGTGACCCTGACCGCATCGCCGGGCCGCACGGTGACCTCTGCCAGCAGCTTGCCGTCGGCATCGCAGCGCCGCAGCAGGGATGTCATCAGTTCATCCGGGACCGGTGCGGGTCTCGCGCCGAAGCTGACCAGCCGGGTGATGCCGTAGGTGCTGTTGATGGCACTCCATCCCCCGGCATCCATGTCGAAGGCGACGAAGAGATAACCGGGAAACAACGGTCTGGAGCGGGTGACGAAATTGCCGCCCTGCCGAGTCGTCAGATCATGCAGGGGCAGGAAGGTGCGAAAGCCCTGGCGGTCAAGATTGCGCAACGCAATGCGCTGACAGTTGGGTTTCAACTGCGCCAGGTACCACCGTTCTGCAGTTTCGGTCGATGCCATTGGCCTCTCGTTCGATCAGATGATTGCTCAATAATGAACATTGCATCTGCGGTGGTGGATTTGAAGTGCGAAGCGTCACGTCAGGTGCGTCATCGTGGCCCGCGAACCGGGGCGCCACAAGCCGTCACAAGGCTTGCCTGCGTCAGATCGCTCAATTATGAACACGGCATGATCTGCATCGATTCGCAGGCTTGCCGCCCCGATCAGACTTCGCAACGTCACCGGCGCACCGCAGTGCGGTCCGGTGCGGTAGCCGTGGTGAACCAGATTCCGCGACAGACTGCAAGGCCCTGCGCCCGCTGATGGCTGGCAGTCGCAAGACATCGCAGGAAGATGTGCACTTTCGAGTGCTTCGCCTGCTGGAGGAAAATCCGGAAATGAGCCAGCGCGATCTGGCACAGGCCGTCGGGATCAGTGTCGGCGGCGCACACTATTGCCTGAATGCGCTGATCGAGAAGGGGCTGATCAAGATCGGCAATTTCTCGGCTGCGCGGGACAAGCGCCGCTATGCCTACATCCTGACGCCAATGGGCATCGCGGAGAAATCGGCACTCACCGGACGCTTCCTGAAGCGAAAGATGGCCGAGTATGAGGCGCTGAAGGCAGAGATCGATGCCCTGAAGATCGAACTGGAGCCGGACGTGGAGCAGTCCGCACCTCAGAAGCAGGCGCAACGGAATTGACCCGCGTACCCGTCACCGGCGGCGCTGGCTACATCGGTGCCCATACCTGCAAGGTGCTGGCACAGGCGGGTCACGAGCCGATCGTGTATGACAATCTGCTTCATGGTGACCGCCATGCCGCGCTTTGGGGGCCGCTGGCGGAAGGAAATATCCTGGACCGCGCACACGGACCGGGCTGGCAACCGCGCTTCGCCGCACCGGACGAGATCATCCGCACCCCCCGGAACCGGCGCGGGAAGCTCCACAGCCGGACCAGACAGGGATTGCGCGCCTGATGCGGATCTATGCCCTGATCACGGATGCCTACGGAGGGGACGGCGG
>CAXBNO010000451.1:0-3270 GCA_963976775.1 uncultured Kordiimonadales bacterium | reverse complement strand
GGCTGACCGGTGTCGCCGGCACCCCGGCGTTCCTGAGCAGTCCGGAAAGCTCCCCGGCATTGAAGCCTGCCGTCCAGCAGGCGATCTCGCGCTCCAGCGCACCGGCACGGGCAAGACGCCCTTCCCGCGTTGCCAAGCTTTCATCGGCACTCCAGTGCGCACCATCGGCAAGCGCCACCAGGGCGCGCCAATGTTCATCCGTCTCCACCGACAGGGATATCCAGTTGTCGCTCCCCGCCGCCGGGAAGATGCCGCTCGGCGCATGACGGGGATCGCGGTTGCCGCGCGGGGCGGGCTGCTCCCCGGTGGTCTGGGCCTGCAGAATGAAGGGCGTCAGAGTGGCCAACAGGGATTCGGTCTGGGAGAGGTCGATATAGCCGCCCTCCCTGGTTGCCTGCCGCCGCAGCAGCGCGGCAAACAGCGCGACGAGGCCGTGCATGGCCGCATTCGGATCGCCCAGGGCAAAGTTCAGTGCACCGATGGGGCCTTCGCCCTGATATCCGATCAGCGTCTCCAGGCCGGCAAAGCTGGACATTACGGGTGCGTAGGTCCGCATCTGGGCAAGGGCACCAAACTGGCCGGCACCGGACATGGAGAGCATGACGATATCGGGGCGGATTCGCCGGATGTCCTCATAGCCCAGACCCGCGCGTTCCAGCGAACCGGGCGACATGTTCTCGATGACCACGTCGGCACGCCGAATCAGATCCGTCAGCAGCTCCACCGCTGCCGGTTCCTTCAGGTTCAGGGTGACCCCCTGCTTGCCGCGATTGATCTGGTGAAACATCGGCGACATGTTGACCGGATCGCCAGGGACAGCCTCGCCGTCCCGGTAGACACGGCCCGACAGCCGCATGTTGTCGATCCGCCCGCCATTCTCGACCTTGATCACCTCCGCGCCGAACTGCGCGAGGATGCCGCTCACCTGAGGTGCCGACCAGACCCAGCCGAGATCGACTACCTTCAGTCCGGCAAGGGGGCGGGCCGGATCGAGCGCATTGCCGTTGCCGGAGCGTTTCGGCGCGGCGGCCAGCAACATCTCCGACCTGTCAGGCGCATTCTCGGCACGGTGCCCGGAAAAATGGAACGGCAGGTTTGGCGCGCGCACCTCGCGATCCGCGATCCGGACCGTTCGGAAGAAGTTCCGGCTGGCGAACTGCGGCGTTGCCAGAACCTCGTCGATGGTCCGCAGGGGGGAGATCGTCAGCTTGTGCTCGTTTGCAAGCCTGCCTATCTCGGCCTTGGTCATCTCCGCCAGGATCGGCAGCAGCAGCGCATCCACTTCCTCGGGATACTCGCGTCCCATCTTCCGCAGGGACTGATAGCGCGGATCGCTGGCCCATTCGGGACTGCCGAGCGCCTTGGTCAGCCGGTCCCATTCACCGCGCGTGCGGCCCGAAAGGCAGACCTGGCCGTCCTTGCAGGGCAGGATGACGAAGGGATAGGCGCCACCGGAACCGGAAGCTCGGCGTCCGGAGCGCTCCCAACTCATGCCGTGATGAATGTAGAAGCGGCAGTTCACACCGACATAGCTGGCCAGCACATCAGCCAGGGCAACATCGATAATGCGCGCGCCCCCGGCACCCGGCGGCGTCTGCAGGGCCATCAGGGCGGCGGCGGCCAGGTGTCCCCCGGCCTGCGCCGCCAGGATCTCGGTCGGGACAGTGAGCGGTGTCCGTCCCGCTTCACCCAGCGACCAGGCGACACTGCTGATCGCCTGCGCATCAAGTTCCGATGCCGGAACATCCGCCAGCGGCCCTTCCAGGCCAAAGACCGAGGTCACGGCCAAAACCAGTTCAGGGCGCCGCCGTGCCAGGGACGACAACGGCTCGCCGACAAGGCGCTCCAGTTCCCGCACATCGTCACAGATCAGCAGTGCGGCTCCATCCAGCGCAGCGTCCAGCGCCTCACAGGTCCGCTTGCCGACATGGAGATGGTCCAGCGCGAGCGAGACGGGCGACGTTTCACCTCCGGCGCCGTCGGACAGGTCGAGCAGATCGACTTCCGCCCCCATGCCGCCGAGCAGCCAGCCGCAATAGGCGCCGGAAATGCCCCGACTGACCTCCACGACCCGCAGTGGCGTGGTTCCTGTCCCGCTTCCGTTCATCTGGCGAAGACCTTGTCAGGCAGAGCACCGACGGCGCTTGCAACGCGACTGATGTAGCGCCGGCCGGCCTTCTCGGCCTTGCCGCCGTCACCGTCCAGAATGGTCTCTGCTATCGCCTTGTAATCCTCGAATCGTTCCGGACTGCCCTCGACACCGAACGGCCGCATCTGGACGCGCAGCAGATGGATGTTCAGGCTGCGCAGCAGACGCCTGAGCTCGCCATTGCCCGACGCCGCGACCAGTGCCCGGAAGAAGTCGTTGCGTGCGCTGTGAAAGGCCACGCTGTCGCCCAGTTCCTCGAACCGCATGACCGCGTCGATCGCATCGCTGAGTTCCTCGCGCATGCCTGGCTGGTCGATCCGGTCCGCCGCCAGCCGAGCCGCGAGGCCGATCAGCAGTTCCAGCAGAATCAGGATATCCTCTGCTTCCTTGCGACGAAGGCGCCGGATCTGCGCTCCGCGATAGGGACTGACCTCAACAATGAACTCCGCGGCGAGACGCGTGATGGCTTCCCGCACCGTGCTTCGCCCGACGCCATAGGCGGCGGCAATATCCGCTTCCACCAGCCGCTGACCGGGCACGAAGCGGCCTTCATACAGGCCGTTCACGATGTCGCGGAATACACGGTCCACGGCACCGACGCGCGTGCCCCGCCCCGTCGCGGAACGGCCGGTCTTCGCTGCACTTTCCCCCGGCCCGTCCTGCGACGCCACCGTCGGGTCGATACTGTCCATCTGCCTGCCTCTTGCCAAGATCGCTGTCCTCCACGTCTCGACTCCCCAAGGAGCCGCCACCCAGGAACTACCCGATCCTGCGCCGCAGCAGAAAATATTTCAATCAAAATTGTCAGACAATATTGACGGACTATGTGATTGATGAAATCATCCCCCTCAGTTCCGGTCCGAAATGTCTCTGGCAGATGTCGGGTTCGCGCCTGGAACCACGGGCTTCCGCAAGGGCTGGGAGTCCTTGTGGCGGCGGTGATGCCGTCGCCGAAACAACGTTGGGAGGATCAGAAATGCACGCTAGCAAACTTCTATCATTGGCCGCCGCCGGTTTGGCGGCGCTATCAGTCCAGGCTGCTTCGGCGGCCTCACTTACCGTGGCAAACGGCTGGGCACCGAAGCACGTCGTCTCGCAGCAGGGTGTGGAAGCCTGGATGA
>CAXBNO010000450.1:0-3273 GCA_963976775.1 uncultured Kordiimonadales bacterium | reverse complement strand
GGGGGGGGGGGGGGGGGGGGGGGGGAGAGGGGAGGAGCGGTCAGCCGACAGACCCGCACGATCAGCGCTTGAGACCTCCTCCGGCCCGCAGGTCCTGCGCCATGGCGATGATGCGCCGGGTCTCCGGCCAGAGTTTCAGCGTTTCCACGTCGGTCAGCGGCATGAAGCAGGCCGCCATCGCGTCGCTGGCTGCCACCGCCTCGCCTGCCTGCCATTCACCCCACATGTCGATCAGGGTGTAATGATAGATCAGCGACCCGTCCGCATGGCGGCTGATCCCGTCCACCACGTCGATCAGTCCGGCGATGCGGCAGGTCACGCCGGTTTCCTCCAGCACCTCCCGCCGGGCACCTTCCGCCACCGTCTCGCCGAGTTCCTGACGCCCGCCCGGAATGGCCCATTCGCCCTTGCGCGGGGCCTTGCCGCGCCGGATCATCAATACCTCGTTACCGCGAAAGATCACGGCACCGATACCGATTTCGGGTTTCTTCATCATGCCCCGCCCGTTGCCTCCGTCCGGCGCATGGCCGCGCCCCACTGCCGCACCTGTACTGGCACAAACGGTGAAATTTCGGTAGAGATTGATCAGGTTGGCAGCCGGGGAGGGTTGCCGCGCCGGGGAGGACCATCATGAGCATCATCTTCGATCCCAACGCGCCGGAGTCCATCGTCGATCCCTATCCGGGGCTTGCCGGCCTGCGGGCGCAGGAACCGCTGCACTGGAGTCCGGTCAGCCGGGCCTGGTACATCACCCGCTACGGCGACGTGCGGGACGGCTTCCGCGACAAGCGCATGTCGGCGGACCGCATCCGACCCTTCGTCGAGGCGCAGCGAAATGGCCCGGACGGGGAAGAGATCGGTTTTCTGGGCGATCACATCGGCCATTGGGCCGTATTCAACGATCCGCCCCGCCACGGCCATCTGCGCGGCCTGATGAACAAGGCCTTCACCAGCCGCCGGGTCGAGAGCCTGCGCGGGCAGGTGGCGGAGATGGTGGAGGGGCTGATTGCCGACTGGCAGGACGGGGAGGAGATCGATTTTCACCAGGCCTTCGCCTATCCCCTGCCCGCGACCGTGATCGCGCTGCTGCTGGGGGTGCCGCAACAGGATGTGGATCACCTGAAACGCTGGTCCGACGCGCTGGCGCAGTTCGTCCTGACGTCGAAGACCAACCCGGACAAGTACAAGGTGGCGGCGGCGGCGCTGGCGGAGATAAACAGCTATTTCCAGGGGTTCCTGGACGACCGCCGCGCCAATCCCGGCGAGCTGGTCACCGACGGCATGATCGACGCCAGTGACGAAGGCGACCGGCTGACCGCCGACGAGCTGGTGGCGAGCTGCATCCTGCTGCTGTTCGCCGGGCATGAAACCACGACACAATTGCTGGCCAACGGGCTGCATTCCCTGCTGCACCACCCCGACCAGTTGGCCGATTTCCGCACCAACGGGGGCGATATCGGCTTCACCCGCAACGCGGTGGAGGAACTGCTGCGGTTCGACGGTCCCAGCCTGACCTCCCCGCGCATCGCTGCGGAGGATGTGGAACTGCATGGCCAGACGATCCGCAAGGGCCAGCGCATCTGGCTCTGGAACTGCGCCGCCAATCGCGACGAGACCGTATTCACCGATCCCGACCGGCTCGACCTGCGCCGCAGCAACGCCGACCGGCATGTCACCTTCGGCTTCGGCATCCACTTCTGCATCGGTGCGCCGCTGGCAAAGCTGGAAGCGGAAGTCGCCTTCCCCATCCTGCTGAGCCGCTTCAGCCGGATCGAGGCTGTGAAACCGGTGCAGAGCTGGTCGGATTCCTACGTCTCGCGCGGCATGACCAGCTTCCCGGTGCGCGTCTGGCGCTGAGGGAGGGGGGACTTGTTCGCGCTGTCCCCGGCCAGCCCTCTCCCCCTCCCGACCACCCAACAGGATACTCGCGTGGGTGGTCGGGAGGGGGAGAGGGCTGGCCGGGGTCCACCGAAACCACAACGGAAACAACCATGAAACTCGTCGGTCGCTACACCTCACCCTATGTCCGGCGTGTTGCCGTGACGCTGCTGACCTACGGCATGGACTTCGAACTGGAGGAACTGCTGCCCTTCGGAGACGACAAGGCGGAGGTGCGGAGGTTCAATCCGCTGGGCCGCATCCCTGCCCTGATCCTCGACGATGGCGAGACCATCGTGGAGAGCGCCACGATCATCGACTGTCTCGACGATCTTGCTGGACCGGTTCGCGCGCTGACGCCGCCTTCGGGAGCGGATCGGCGCAGGGTGCTGAACCTTCTGGCCGTGGCGTCCGGCGCGACCGACAAGCTGGTCTCATCGCTCTACGAACATCACCTGCGCCCGCCGGAAATGGTGCATCGGCCCTGGGCGAAGATGTGCGACCGGCAGGCCGTGGACGGATTTCAGTGGCTGGAGCAGCAGGTGCAGGGGGAATGGTTCATGGGGGACCGCATGACCCAGGCGGACCTGACGGCTGCGGTATTCTGGCAGTTCGGGGTCGAGAAGCGCCCCAACTTCTTCGCCCGCATGGACTGCCCGAAACTGACCGCCCTCTCCGACCGGCTGGCCGCAACCGAGCCTTTCCAGGCAACACCGCAAGGCGAAGGTCTGCCCAAGGGCATTACGCTGGAGTAACGGCAAAACGGGCCGGCACCCCCTTCCCCCTCGACGGGGGAAGGTCGGTATCCGGCGTCCAGCCCTGGCTGTCGTCAGGTGTTCATGGAATCGAAGAAGTCCGCGTTGTTCTTGCTGTCCTTCAGCTTCGACAGCAGGAACTCCATGGCATCGGTGGTGCCCATGGGGGCCAGGATGCGGCGCAGGACCCACATCTTGGTCAGGGCCGCCTTGTCCACCAGCAGCTCTTCCTTGCGGGTGCCGGACTTGGTGATGTCGATGGCCGGGAAGGTGCGCTTGTCGGCCAGCTTGCGGTCCAGGATCAGCTCCGAGTTGCCGGTGCCCTTGAACTCCTCGAAGATGACCTCGTCCATGCGGCTGCCGGTGTCGATCAGCGCCGTTGCCACGATGGTGAGGGAGCCGCCCTCCTCGATGTTTCGGGCTGCACCGAAGAAACGCTTCGGGCGCTGCAGGGCGTTGGCATCGACACCGCCGGTCAGCACCTTGCCCGAAGAGGGCACCACGGTGTTGTAGGCGCGGGCCAGCCGGGTGATGGAATCCAGCAGGATGACCACGTCGCGCTTGTGCTCGACCAGGCGCTTGGCCTTCTCGATCACCATTTCGGCGACCTGCACGTGGCGCTGCGCCGGTTCGTCGAAGG
>CAXBNO010000449.1:0-3277 GCA_963976775.1 uncultured Kordiimonadales bacterium | reverse complement strand
CAGCACCCCAGGGTGACGGAGGTGATCGCGGTCCCGCGGGTCATCAGCCACGCCATGGAGGCCCTGCCGGAGGGTCTGACCTATCGCACCGGCGCAGCCGGTGGTGCCGCCCGCTTCCTTGCAACCATCGTCAGGGACCTGCCGCAGATCGCGCGCAGCGACCTGATCTACTGTGGGCACCTGAACCTGGCCCCCCTCGCCTGGGCGCTGGGCAAGCTGTTCCGCCGACCGGTGCTTGGCGCACTCTATGGCATCGAGGCATGGACCCCCTCCAGCCGCCGGATGACCGCCTGGGCGAGCCGCCACCTCGCCCGGTACTATGCCATCAGCAGCTATACCCGCGACCGCTTCACATCGTGGTCCCGGGTTCCCGACACATCAGTCCACCTGCTGCCCAACGCGATACATCTGGACGATTATGCACCGGGCGAGAAGTCGGAGGCCATGGCCGCGCGCTATGACCTGGAGAACCGGAAGGTCCTGATGACCTTCGGGCGACTGGTCTCGAAGGAACGGGCCAAGGGCTTCGACGAGGTGCTGCGGGTCCTGCCGACGCTGGTAGCGGAGGACCCGTCTATCGCCTATCTGATCGCTGGTGACGGCGATTACCGGCGGCGGCTGGAGGACAGGGTGGCCGAACTTCACCTTGGTGAACATGTCGTCTTCACCGGCTTCGTGGAGGAAGCGGAGAAGGCCGATCTCTACCGTCTCGCCGACCTGTACGTCATGCCGAGCCGCGGTGAGGGTTTCGGCTTCGTCTTCCTGGAGGCAATGGCGAGCGGCGTTCCCGTCATCGCCAGTTCGACCGACGGCAGCCGTGACGCGGTGCGCGACGGCGAACTGGGCGAGATGGTCGATCCGGACAAGCCGGAGGAACTGCTAGCAGCCATCCGCCGCGGCCTGCACGGGCCGCGCGGCGTGCCCGATGGCCTGTCCTATTTCGCCTTCGGGCAGTTCGCGGAGCGCGTGCGGGAGATGCTGGACGGGATCGTGAAACCATGAGTCCACACGGCACCGCCCTGATCTGCGGCGTTTCCGGCCAGGACGGGGCCTACCTGGCCCGCTTGCTGCTGGACAAGGGCTATCGGGTCATCGGCACCTCGCGCGATGCCACGACCAGCAGCTTCGCCAACCTGGAACGCCTGGGCATCGCGGACCGGGTCGAAACCGCCTCCATGGTTCTGACCGACTTCCGCAGTGTGCTGCAGACCCTGAGCCGTTTCGAACCCGACGAGATCTACAATCTCGCCGGTCAGAGTTCGGTTGGCCTCTCGTTCCAGCAACCGGTCGAGACCCTGGACAGTATCGCGGGCGGGACCATCAACCTGCTGGAGGCGGTGCGCTTCACCGGGCGTCCCATGAAGCTCTACAATGCCGGTTCCAGCGAATGCTTCGGCGATACCGGTGGCAAGGCGGCGAACGAAGACACGGCCTTCCGCCCGCGCAGCCCCTATGCGACCGCGAAGGCGACCGCGCACTGGGCCATCGCGAACTATCGTGAAGCCTATGGCCTGCACGCCTGCACAGGCATCCTGTTCAATCATGAATCGCCGCTGCGTCCCGCCCGCTTCGTCACGCGCAAGATCGTCAATGGTGCCTGTCGCATCGCCCGTGACGGGGGCGGGGTGCTGCAGCTCGGCAACCTTTCGGTCAGCCGGGACTGGGGCTGGGCACCGGAATATGTGGATGCCATGTGGCGGATGCTGCAGACCGAGGTGCCGACGGACTATGTCATCGCCACCGGCAAGAGCCATACGCTGCAGGCCTTCTGCAATGCGGTCTTTGCCGAGTTCGGTCTGGACGCCGCCGCACATGTCGAGATGGATGAAGGCCTCAAGCGTCCCTCCGATATCGCGTTCGGCCAGGGTGATGCCAGCCGGGCCGCGCGCGACCTCGGCTGGACGGCAGGATATCAGATGAAGGACATCGTGAAGGCCATGGTCGAGTCAGAGAAAGCCTTGCATGACTGAGACAGACAAGATCGCCACGGGCCTGCCCGCCACGCGGGATGATGCACAGTGGACCCGTGTCATCCAGCCTCAGCGGGGCCTGTTCTCGGTGCCACTTTCGGAGATATGGGCCTACCGGGATCTGCTGCTGCTGCTGGTACGGCGGGATTTCGTGGCGCTCTACAAGCAGACCGTGCTGGGCCCGATATGGTTCATCATCCAGCCCGTGATGATGACCATCGTGTTCACCATCGTCTTCGGCAACATCGCCAACATCTCGACCGACGGCGTGCCGCACACGGTGTTCTACCTGGCCGGAATCACCATGTGGACGTTCTTCGCCGATGCCTTCACCAAGACGTCGGAGACCTTCATCCTCAACGCCAACATCTTCGGCAAGGTCTACTTTCCGCGCGTGATCGTTCCGCTGTCGGTGGTGCTGTCGGGATTGCTGAAGTTCGCGGTCCAGTTTGCCATCCTGGTCGGTTTCGTCATCTACTTCACACTCACGACGGAGATCGTGCGACCGAACTGGGCCGTGCTGCTGCTGCCCGTGCTGCTGCTGATGATGGGCGCGCTGGGGCTCAGCCTGGGCATGATCATCTCCGCGCTGACCACAAAGTACCGGGATCTCAGGTTCCTGATGCAGTTCGGGGTCCAGCTGCTGATGTACGCCACACCGGTGATCTATCCCGTTTCGACCCTGCCCGAAGCCTATCGGGTCTACATCCTGGCCAATCCGATCACACCGATCGTGGAGACCTTCCGCTATGCCTTCGTCGGTCGGGGAGACTTCGACCCCATGCATCTGGCCTACAGTGGCGGCGTGATCCTGATCCTGCTGCTGGTCGCAGCCGTGATCTTCAATCAGGTCGAGAAGAACTTCATGGATACCGTCTGGGCGAGGTCGGCACAGGCTCCCTGTCGCATGACCTGAACAGGGCCTGGGCGCGTCTCCGCGGCCGCCCCGATCCCTATGCGCTGGTTGGTGCGGTGAATGACCGGGCCGGTGAAGGCACCCGGGATTTCGTCTGGGCCTTGCGGGACATCAATTTCGAAGTGGGACAGGGCGAGATCGTCGGTATCATCGGACGCAACGGCGCAGGCAAGTCCACACTGCTGAAGCTGCTTTCGCGCGTCACCGCCCCGACGGAGGGCAAGATCTTCATCAACGGGCGCATCGCAAGCCTGCTGGAAGTCGGCACGGGGTTTCACCCGGACCTGACGGGGCGGGAGAACATCTTCCTCAACGGTGCGATCCTGGGGATGAGCAAGCAGGAAATCCGCGCCCGCTTCGACGAGATCGTCGAGTTCTCGGGCTGCGCCAA
>CAXBNO010000448.1:0-3294 GCA_963976775.1 uncultured Kordiimonadales bacterium | reverse complement strand
CCGCCCTGCCCCGCTCCGACACGCTGGCGCGTCTGGGCGATGACGAATTCGGTGTCATCCTGCCCACCGGCGCCTCCCAGGAAGGTGCCGAGCGCGCGGCGGCCAAGATCATTGCCGCGCTCGACATGCCTTTCGAACTGCATGACCACACGTTCAGTATCGGTATGCGGATCGGCATCGCGCTGTATCCGACCCATGGCACCAAGGGTTCGACCCTGCTGGTGCGCGCGGAAAACGCCATGCGGGACGGTCGGCGTGACAACCAGAGATTCGCGGTCCATGTCGCTGGCCGCCACCACGATCAGGACAAGGGTCGTCCCCTGGTCGAGGAATTCAAGCACGCCCTGAACGATGGCGACCGGCAGCTGTTCATGACCTTCCAGCCGAAGATCAACATGCGCAACCAGCAGATCCATGGTGTCGAGGCGCTGGTCCGCTGGCGTCATCCGGACCGTGGCATGGTGTTCCCCGACGACTTCATCCCGCTGGCCGAGGATGCGGGACTGATCGACAAGCTGACCATGCATGTGCTGAACCACACGCTGGCCCAGCAGGCGGCATGGCGGGCGGAGGGTATCGACCTCACCGTCGCGGTCAACCTGTCGGCCAAGACCCTGCAGGACGCCCGGTTCCCGGCCCAGGTGCAGGACATGATGCGGAAGTGGTCTTCGGATCCGACCAAGCTGGTGCTGGAGATCACGGAGAGCGCGATCATTCTGGACGTCGATCGCGCGACGGCAACGCTGAACCAGCTCGACAACCTGGGAATTCGAATCTCCATCGACGATTTCGGGACCGGCTATACCTGCCTCTCCTACATCCGGCGCCTGCCGGTCGAGGAACTGAAGGTCGACAAGTCCTTCGTCATCGGCATGGCCACGTCGCCTGACGACTGGGTGATCGTCTCGTCCCTGATCGAGCTTGGCCACAACCTCGGCATGACCGTGGTGGCCGAAGGTGTCGAGGACGAGCAGACGCTGCGTACACTCGGCGAGGTCGGCTGTGATTTTGCGCAGGGTTACTACATGGCACGTCCGCTTCCCGCCGATGACCTGACCGAATGGCTTATGACGTCCCCCTGGGGTCTGGAAACCACCATGGCAGGCGGCATGGCGAAGCCCAGCACCGCGCCGCGTCATCTTCGCGTCTCCGGCAAGGCAGCCGACAACGTTCATGAGTTGCGCCCGGCCTCCAGTATGTGACAGTTTCCCCCGTCGATTGACGGAGGGTTCGGATGCTGATCGGAGCGGCCTGGCGGAGTTCTTTCCGCATCGGCCTTTGCTGGGTGCTGCTGGTCATCGCCATGGCACCATCCGCCATGGCGGAAACAGTCGCTGACGGGCTGAATGCCTATCGCAGCGGTGATTTCGAGCGCGCCCGGCAGATCTGGCAGGACCTGGCCGATGATGGTGATGCCGCCGCACAGTTCAATCTCGGAACACTCTATGATTCCGGCGAAGGCGTCGTGCAGGACACGGCACGTGCCGCCGAACTCTGGACCGCTGCGGCTGATCAGGGATTGCTGGTCGCAACCCACAATCTCGCCTTGATGGAACTCGAACAGGCGGCGGGAGATCCCGTCCGTCTGGAGGCCGCCCGCGCGCGGCTGGAGCAGGCTGCGGCATCCGGTCTGCCAAGGGCGACCTATACCCTTGGCAAGATGTACCTGCTGGGTGTCGGCGTGCCGCAGGATGAGGCCAGGGCCCTTGAGCTGCTGCGTCAGGCTGCGGACGCCGGGCTGCCCCGGGCCGAATACAACATGGGCAAGATCTATCGCGACGGTCAGGGTGTGGCGGCTGATCCGGTCGCCGCGGCGGACTGGTTCGGGCGCGCGGCGCGTCACGGTCACGCCGGGGCGCAGGATCACTATGCCCGCCGGCTCGCGACGGGAGAGGGGGTCGCGGCGGACCCCGTCACCGCGCTGGGGTTCGCGTTGCTTGCCGCGCGGCAGGAATACCCTGATGCTCTCGCCATGGCCGAGGATCTGAAACAGAAGCTGGGGATCATGGATGTTGCTGCCGCTGTGCGGTTCGCCGACAGCTTCGTGCCTGCCCGGCCTTCTGCGGCGGTAACCCAGTGACATTCGCTGCGCGGCAGTTGCTTCGACGCGGCGCGCTTGTGCTGTGCGGGCTGCTGCTTCTGCTCGGAACCGCCAATGCACAGGCGGATCTGCCGCCTGACCTGAAACAGCGTCTCGACCGTGGTGTTGTGGAGGCCCGGGCGCGCAATGCGGAGGCGCTCGAGAGCCCGATTTTCAGCGACCTCAGACCCGGCAATGAACATGTCGCCTCCGTTGCGGTGATCAATGCGGCGGGCAACCCGTCGCGCGCCGCGGCGATCGTCAGCTATCTCTCGACGCAGATGCCGGAGGCGCAGGGCCAGATCAGCCGCGCGGTGGGTGGCAGTTTCCCGGGCTTCGCGACGGAGATTCGCGCCGCTGCCGGAACACCGCCACCCCCTGTGCAGCCGCAGTTCGCACAAGGCACGGAGCCGGTCGGTTTCTGGTACAACCAGCCCGCACTCGACCGGTTCCGCACCGGCCCGGCAGTCGCTGGTCCGGACGCGCCGATGCCGTCGGTCGGGGCTGTACCGGTATCGGGGACCGGGCCGGAACGTTCCGCCGAACTGCCCCCGCTTGTGGCAGTGGAACAGCCCTGGGATCCGCTGCAGCCGATGAACCTGCTGTTCTACAGCTTCAACCAGGCGGTGGATCTGGTGCTGCTGCGTCCTGCGGCCTGGCTGCTGGACAAGGCACCGGACCCGATCCGGACCAGCATCGCCAACGCGGTTCACAACTACAGCGAACCGATCGTCTTCGTGAACGACATCCTGCAGGGCGAGTTCACGCAGGCCAGCCTGTCGGTGGGACGCTTCGCACTGAACACGACGCTGGGGCTGGGTGGCCTGTTCGATGTTGCCGACATGTGGTTCGGGTGGGAGCCGCACAACGCAGACTTCGGGCAGACATTGCACAGCTATGGTGTTCCCGCAGGTCCCTATCTGGTGCTGCCGGTGCTGGGACCGACCAACCTGCGTGATGGCTTCGGCTATGCGGCGGCAGAGGCAGCGGATCCCTTCGCGCTCGTCACCAGGGTACCGGGCCGTATCATCCACGGTACGGTGGAGGAACTGTCGGACCGCATGATCGCCTTCCCCGCCGAGGAAGCGATACGCAATGGCGAGAACCACTACGAGCGCCAGCGCGCACTGTACTATCAGCGCAGGGCCGTTACCCTGTCGCGGCGCACATCGCGCCAGACGGACGGGGCCGCGCTGGACGCCGATCTGTCGCGG
>CAXBNO010000447.1:0-3300 GCA_963976775.1 uncultured Kordiimonadales bacterium | reverse complement strand
GCCTCCTCGATATCGTCCGGCATGGCATCGGGGGGCAGCACCGGAATGCGTGCGCGGTTGGCGCGTGCCTGCATCAGGATTTCCGCCGCTCGCGCCGCCCGTGTCGTCATCACCCAGCTCCGATTGCCTGTTCCGCCGCCCTGCCGGACAGTTCCTGCAGGCGATCAAACTGAAACGTGAAGGTGCCGACACCCTGGGTCAAGGAGCGTATTTCGATGATCAGATCGGACATTTCCGCCTGTGGCATGTGGGCGGAGACCTGGTCCCAGCCGGGCCAGCCGGGCCGCGCGTCATAGCCCAGCAACTGGCCCCGTCGGGCGCTGACCATGTTGTTGATGGCCGCCGTATGACTGTTCGGCACCATGATCTCAACCTGCATGACCGGCTCCAGCAGCACCGGCTCACAGGCGGGCAGTCCCTCCGCCATTGCCGTGCGCCCTGCGGTCTTGAAGGCCATCTCTGAGCTGTCGACCTGATGATGCTTGCCGTCGGTCAGGGTCACGGCGACATCGACCACGGGAAAGCCCAGCGGGCCGCTCTTCAGGAACTCGGTCACGCCGGTCTCGACCGCCGGAATATACTGCTTCGGCACCACGCCGCCGCTGATGCTGTCATCGAAGTGAAAGCCGGAGCCGCGGGGCAGGGGACGGATGTCCAGCGTCACATCGCCGAACTGGCCGTGGCCACCGGACTGCTTGCGATGCCTTGCCTGCTGCGTCACCGACTTCCGGATTGTCTCCCGATAGGGAACGGCGGGCGGCGCGGTCTCGACGGCGATGCCGTAGCGGCCCTGCAGCCGGTCGACCACCACCTTCAGATGCATGTCGCCCTGGCCCCAGAGCAGCATCTGATGTGTGGCCGGATCGTGCTCGACAGTCAGACCCGGATCCTCCTCCTGCAATCGGGCAAGCGCGCCGGACAGCTTCACCTCGTCATTGCGGTTGGCGACCGTGATCGCGGTCGCGAACACCGCCGGAAAGGTCGGCGCCTTGCGCAGGTCAGGTGCGGTTCCGGATGCCAGGACATCGCCTGTTCCTGCGGCCTCCATCCGACCGAAGACGGCGATCTGACCTGCGGAGACCCTGTCGGCGCGGGTGGTGGTCATGCCGACGGTTCGTGACAGGCTCCCTACCCGTTCACCGCTCAATGTATCGCCCTCCTTCACCGTGCCGGACCAGATACGGGCCAGGGACAGCTTGCCGCCATGCTGGGTCTGCCAGGTCTTCAGCACCTGCGCCACGGCTTCCGGCGCATCCGGGTCGGCACCGGCGCGCTGGGCTGCAACCCTGTGTTCAGGAACCTCATGGCGGATCGCCTTGAGCAGGCGTCGCACGCCATTGTCATGCTCCGCCGCACCCAGCAGCACAGAAACGATGCGACCTTCCTGGAGGTTTTCGGTCAGATCCTGAAAGACCTCGGCCTTCTCCGGCTCGATATCCTCCAGCAGTTCCTCCATCAGGTGATCGTCGAAATCCGCGAGCTGTTCCAGCATCGCGAAGCGGGCTTCTCCCTGCAGCTCGATCTGGTCAGCGCTGGCATCCACCTGTTCCGAGGGCGCGCCTTCGCGGTACAGATAGGTCCGGTTCTGCGCCAGATCGACATAGCCGACCACGGTCTCGTCGCGCGTCAGCGGCAGGTGACGCAGGATCAGCGGCTTGTCGGAAATGTCCTGCAAGGCGTCGATGACCGGCTGGACCTCGCCGGTGGCCCGATCGACCTTGTTCACGAAGATGAAGCGCGGAATATCCAGGTCATCCAGCAGTTTCAGCCATGGCAGCAGGGTTGCGGCCTTGGCCGGGTCCGCTTCGCAGACGACAACGGCGGCATCGACGCCGATCAGGGCATGCGCCGCCTCCTGCACGAATTCGATGGAGCCGGGACAGTCGATGAAGGTGATCTCCTCGTCCAGATAGCGTGTCGTCGCCGCATTGCACTCGACCCCCATCTGCCGGGCGCGGGCCTCCGGTGCGCTGTCGCCAACGGTATTGCCATCCTTGACCGTGCCCTTGCGATCGATGGCACCGGTCACATGCAGCAGGCTTTCCAGCAGGGATGTCTTGCCGCTGAGATAGGGTCCGATCAATGCCACGTTGCGAGGGCCCTGGGGCCGGGCGTCTGCCATCTTCCGTCTCCCGTTCAGGTTTCTCCGTTCGCTTTTTTGGCAATGGTCCCGCCGCAGCCAGGTTTCCGCAAGGGCAATCTGTCCGGGGCCGGTTTGCGGGTCAGGCTTTGCTGTTGTGTCGATTCTCTCCGGCCCGTACATTGACGGCGTCCGATTGAACCCAGCGGGAGAGATCAGTCCGGCATCCGGCAACGGATGCGGGATGGACGCCGAAGGAGCAACCGCCCCGGAAACTCTCAGGCAAACGGACCGCTGGGTGACGGCACTCTGGAAAGCGGAGCAGGTCTGCGGATCTGTTCTCACCGAAGGGGTACGACCGGCGGCAGATGTGCCGGTCCAGTCTCTCAGGTCCCACGACAGAGGGGGCGTGCCGACCGTGACCCTGCCGGGTCATGGCGTGGTACGAACCTGAGTCCGAGGGAGCCAGTGATGAGTGCCGACAGCGATACCGACCAGACGATCCTGAAGACTCCTCTCAACGACCTGCACCGCGCACTTGGCGGGCGCATGGTGCCCTTCGCCGGTTATGACATGCCGGTACAGTTCGAAGGCATCATGGCGGAGCACACCCACACGCGCTCCGCTGCCGGGCTGTTCGATGTCTCCCACATGGGCCAGGTGCGGCTGGTCGGCGATGGTGCCGATGCGGCGCTGGAGCGGCTGATCCCCAGCAATGTCAGGGAACTGAAGCCGGGCAGGCAGCGCTACAGCCTGTTCCTCAACGATGCCGGTGGCATTCTCGACGACCTGATGATCACGCGCCGCAACGATGACCTGCTGCTGGTCGTCAATGCGGCCTGCAAGCATGCCGATATCGCCCATCTGACTGCCGCAATGCCGACCGGGATTGCCGTGGTGCCGATGCCGGAACGGGCGTTGCTCGCGCTGCAGGGACCTGATGCCGTTTCCGTGCTGGAGGCGCTGGTGCCGGGCGTTGTCGAACTGACCTTCATGACATCCGGGAGCTTCGACTGGGACGGGTTCGACCTCTGGATATCCCGTTCCGGCTACACCGGCGAGGATGGGTGCGAGATTTCCGTCCCCGGGGCCAGAGCAGTGGCCCTGGCCGAAGCACTGCTGGCGGATGCGCGGGTGAAGCCCATCGGGCTCGGCGCGCGTGACTCGCTCAGGCTGGAGGCAGGGCTGTGCCTCTATGGCCACGACATCGACACGACCAC
>CAXBNO010000446.1:0-3310 GCA_963976775.1 uncultured Kordiimonadales bacterium | reverse complement strand
CCACGCTCTGGCCTGTCGGCATGATCGTGGCGGCCTTCGTGCTCGGCTCGGTTGTCCCGGTGGAGGGTGCGGCCTACCTCGGCCCGTTCGTGACCGGCGGCCTGCTCGCTGTTCTGCTGCTCCGGCGCGGCCATCCGGCCGGACGGGACATCGCCATTGCCATTGCCTGCTTCGTCCCCTCCTTCCTCTTTCGGACCCTGGATGCGCCGGTCTGCGAGGCCTTTCCCAGCGGCACCCACTTCCTGTGGCACATCCTGAATGCCTGCGTGCTGGGCTTCGCCATCCGGCCCTTTGCCCGGCTCAACCCGCGACGCCTGGCGTCGCGCTGATTGCCGCTGGTCACAGTACGGACTAGAACTGTGCCAACAGCAAAACGTGGGAGGACAGGTATGCAACTCATCAATCCGCCGGAATGGAAGCGCCCGAAGGGATACTCCAACGGAGTCGTCGCGCGCGGCTCCATGGTGTTCGTCGCCGGCCAGATCGGCTGGACCGGCGATGAGGTCTTCGAGACCGATGATTTCGCCGGTCAGGCCCGCCAGGCCTTCGCCAATACCCTGCGCGTGCTGCAGGAAGCCGGGGCCGGGCCGGAGCACATCGTCCGCATGACCTGGTTCATCACCAGCAAGCGCGAGTATCTGGGTGCCGCCCGCGAGGTCGGCCAGGCGTTTCGCGACTGTTTCGGCAAGAACTTCCCCGCCATGGCGGTGATGGAAGTGACCGCGCTGATGGAAGACCGCGCCAAGATCGAGATCGAGACCACCGCCGTGATCCCTGACTGATCACCGCGACGAGCAGGAGCCTGATGGCATGAACGCACCGACGAAGACCAAAGCCGCATTCAACTGGGAAGATCCCTTCGATCTGGACAGCCAGTTGTCGGAAGAGGAACGCATGGTCCGCGACACCGCCCGCGACTATGCCCAGGACAAGCTGATGCCCCGCGTGATCGAGGCGTTCCGGGAGGAGAAGACCGACCGCAACATCTTCCGCGAGATGGGAGAGCTCGGCCTGCTGGGTCCGACCATCGACGGCTATGGCTGCGCCGGTGTGAACTACACCACCTACGGCCTGATCGCGCGGGAGGTGGAACGCATCGACAGCGGCTATCGCTCCATGATGAGTGTCCAGTCGTCGCTGGTCATGCACCCGATCTACGCCTATGGCGACGAGGCGCAGCGCGAGAAGTACCTGCCCAAGCTGGCCTCCGGTGAATGGGTCGGCTGCTTCGGCCTGACCGAACCTGACCACGGCTCCGACCCGGGCGGCATGAAGACCCGCGCGAAGTCGGTGGACGGCGGCTACCGCGTCAGCGGTGCCAAGATGTGGATCTCCAACGCCCCCATCGCCGATGTCTTCGTGGTCTGGGCCAAGACCGACGACGGCAAGATCCGCGGCTTCGTGCTGGAGAAGGGCATGGAAGGCCTGTCGGCCCCGAAGATCGAGGGCAAGCTGTCGCTGCGGGCCTCCATCACCGGCGAGATCGTCATGGACAACGTCCTGGTCCCGGCGGAGAACCTGCTGCCCAACATCAGCGGTCTGGGTGGCCCCTTCGGCTGTCTCAACAATGCCCGCTTCGGCATCGCCTGGGGCGCACTGGGCGCGGCGGAGTTCTGCTGGCACGCCGCGCGGACCTACACCATGGACCGCAAGCAGTTCGGCCGTCCGCTGGCGCAGAACCAGCTGATCCAGAAGAAACTGGCCGACATGCAGACGGAGATCGCCCTCGGCCTGCAGGGCTGCCTGGCGGTGGGCCGGATGAAGGACGCCGGGGCCTGCCCGCCGGAGTCCATCTCCATCATCAAGCGCAATTCCTGCGGCAAGGCCCTCGACATCGCCCGCACCGCCCGCGACATGCATGGCGGCAACGGCATTCACGAGGAATATCACGTGATGCGCCACCTGATGAACCTGGAGACCGTGAACACCTACGAAGGCACCCACGACGTCCACGCCCTGATCCTGGGCCGCGCCCAGACCGGCCTGCAGGCGTTCTTCTGAGGCAGCAATACCAGGACTGCGCCAGACCTGGTCCTCTTCCCCCCTTGCGGGGGAAGGGACCGCGCAAGCGGTCGATGGGGGGGTGAGGCCGCAGGCCATTGCGCTGCGGATCAATCGTCAGTCGGCTTCGCCGTTCACCCCCTACCCGACCTTCCCCCATCAAGGGGGAAGGAGAGAATTCAGCCAACCCGGTCACCCCAACAGGACAATTCACCATGACCAGCACACCGCAACGCACACCCCGACAGGTGATGGAAACCTATCTGATGGAAGTCGTGACCAACGGCCGCCTCGACCTGATCGAGGAACTGGCCCAGCCGGACATGGTCGACGAGGCCAACCAGGCCTTCAACGGCCCACCGGGTCGCGCCGGGCTGGTGGCGCACGCCAAGGGCTTCCGCCGCAACATCAGTGACGCGTCAGTCACCGTGAACGAGATCGTCGCGGGCGAGGACGCGGTGATGGCGAAGTGGACCTTCACCGGCAAGCTGGTGGGGCCGTGGCTCGGCCAGACCCCCACCGGCAACGAATTCTCCTGCACCGCCTTCAGCTTCTTCCGCCTGAGAGACGGCCTGATCGACCACTACCGCGTCTGGCTGCACGCCAACCTGGACACGCCAGTGGTGTTCGATTCCGCAAACCCGCAGGCGCTCCTGGCCAAGAGCTGACAGTCGGACCACCTTGCCCGGGCACGGCGTCGGTGGGGTGGTGGCGACGCCGGAAATACTTCGCCACCTCCCCATCACCACGCCGCTCGCGGGCTTGACCCGCGAGTCCAGTCTCCGACCATTCGACGGGCTGCTGGCCTGCCCGGCTCCGATCAAAACACGAAAAGCTTGCAACCGGCGCTTGCGGTCTGATGTAACAGGTGTGGCGCAACGGGTGCCAGGACAGCAGCGAAGGTCCACCGGATGACAGTTCCCGACAGGTTGCTTCAGCGATGCGCGGGCCTGCTGCTCGGCCTCGCCCTGCTGTTCCCGGCTACGGCCGCCCAGGCACAGAAGGTGCTCGATCCCTATCAGATCAAGCGCACTGTGCTGTCCAGCGACGGGCGTTACATGGCGTTTGATTTCCACAAGCTCAGTGCGGATGAGAGGACGAGGACACGCTACTCGGTGGCGGTCTACGACATGGAGACCGAGAATATCGAGCTTCATATTGCGCCGCCGCCCCGCGAGTTCCATTCGGCCAGTTTCTCCCCCGATGATCGATTCCTGGCGGTCATTCAGCGATGTTGGGCGCAGGAATGCTCGCTACAGGAACTGGGGCTCAATGTCGGCGTCATTGATCGCACCAACCGGCGGTTCCA
>CAXBNO010000445.1:0-3312 GCA_963976775.1 uncultured Kordiimonadales bacterium | reverse complement strand
CGACGGGGGTTCTGTCGCAAGTGCGGATCCATGCTGTTCTTCGCGACCGATGGTGCGGGCAGGACGTCCATTTCGGCGGGCGCCCTGGACAAGGGGCATGGACTGAGGCTGGCGGCCCACATCTTCACTGACGACGCCGGTGAATATTACACCCCCGATGATGGCGTCCCCTGCTTCCGCGGCGGCGGCGATGATGTTCCCATGCCTCCAAGGCGGTGAGCCATCCGGCAGAGCCTATGAAATGGCTCTGCCGGATGACGCTCTCCGGATCTGGCACATGGCTTGCTGTCAGCTCCACGAAAGCGGCCTGCACGCATGTCGCTCACAAATGGAGGGGAATGATGAGGCTTTTTGCAAAGGGAACACGACGGACACTGGTCTGTGGTGCCCTGATCGGCACGGTCATGCTTGGAACGGCGCAGGCGCAGGAGGAAGAGGACGAGCGGAGTCAGGACGACAAGCTGCTCTGGGAGGAGACGCTGGTTGCGGCCAAGGAGGGCAGCACCGTCGCGATGTGCGATCTGGGCGAACTGATCGTCCGGGGCAAGGAGGCACAGCGTGGCCTGAAGGTTGCGGCCAAGTGGTTCGGCATGGCGGCGGAGCAGGATGCCCTGTGCGGCCTGCTGCGGATTGCCGAGTTCCATCGCCGGGGCAGGGGGGTGGAAGAGAATATCGCCCTCTCCGACAGCTTCTATGCCCGGGCGCTGCCGCAGGTATCCACACTGGCGCGCGGTGGCGATATCCAGATGCAGATCCAGTTGGCCAAGATGCACCACAAGGCATTCGGTACGCCGGAAGACCTGGAACTCGCAGCCCTCTGGTACGGCACCGCAGCCGGCCTGCTGGAACCGTTGGTAAAGGCCGGGGATATCGATGCGCACAAGAAGCTCGCGAACATCCTGATCATCGGGGTCGGTGTCGATCGCGACGTCGTCCGGGCCGGCAAGCTCTATGAGGCTGCCGCGACCGCCGGCGACCGCGCCGGCCAGTTTCTCGCCGGTCGGATGTTCTTCACCGGCAAGGCAAACCATCCTGTCGATCACGAACGCGGCTTCTACTGGCTGTTCAGGGCGGCGGAAGCGGATCACCCGCGTTCCCAGGCCTATATCGGCGCTGCATTTGCACAGGGTCTGGGCGTCGAACCTGATCCGGTCGAAGCCGTGAAATGGCTGCAGCTTGCCATTGATCGCGGTGTCGGTGCCGCAAGGCCTGAACTGAAGGAACTGTCCCAGGACATCACGGAGAAGCAGTTGCAGCAGGGCAAGGACCTGGCTGCCGAATGGATTCCGATCTTTGATCGTGGTCTCGCGAAGAGCAGCTGACGACACCGTCACTCCGGGCGCATGAAGAATAAAAAGCCAAGTGTCCGGAGTGAATTATTCCTGTTTCTTCAATGAATTTATCCAATTGAGCAACAGGTGTGTGACCTGTTCCGGGGCTTCCTGCTGGGTCCAGTGGCCGATACCTTCCAGCAGCACTGCGTCGGACAGGTTCGGCATCAGCGGCTTCATGGATGCCACCATGTCCTTGCCCGGCAGCATCTTCAGGACGAGGTCACGCGTGCCGCCGATATAGAGTGCGGGCTGGTGGATGCGCTTGTCGGGCACGGCGTTCAGCAGCGTGAAATCGCGTTGGTGATTGCGGTAGCGGTTCAGCGGCCCGCGAAAGCCTGACCGCTCGAACTCACCAACGAAGTAGTCGATGTCGGTCTCCGTCAGCCAGGCCGGAAACGGGTCGGGGTCGGGGAGCCGCTCCAGCAGGGTGGCGCCATGCGGCTTGTCAGTCGGCCAGGTGCCGTCGGGCGCATCACCTGAGATCGCGTAGTAGACCCGCCGCAGTCCGCTGCGGATATCGGCCTCCAGTTCCGCTTCCCCCACACCCTCATCCTGGAAATAGACCTGGTAGAAGAAGCGGCCCTTGGCGGTGAAGACCTGTTTCACGATATCGATGAAGGGTGCGGGACCGGGGCCGAGATAGGGAACCGAAAGCCCGGAAACGGCGCTGACCCGCGTCGGATGCAGCAAGGCGGTGTTCCACACGATCGGAGCGCCCCAGTCATGGCCGATCAGGATGGCGCTGTCGTGACCCAGCGCCGGAATCAGCCCCGCCACATCGCCGGTCAGGCACTCCATGTCATAGGCCTCGACCGCGTGCGGCTTGCTGCTGCCGCCATAGCCGCGCACGTCGATTGCCGCCACCTGATAGCCCGCGTCGGCGATGGGTCCCATCTGGTGCCGCCAGGAATACCAGCTCTCCGGCCAGCCATGGACCATGACCACCAGGGGGCCTTCGCCGGTGATCGCAACGCGCAGTTCGACGCCATTGGTGGCGACGGTCCGGAACTGGATGCGGTCGAGAATATTGCTCATGGTTCGTCTCCCCGGCGGCCATGCATGTCTGATCTCCCATGGTGGCACAGGTTCAGGTCATGAGAAGGATTCAATCGCCCCGCAAAGTGCACTATAAGGCGCGGGCACTTCACTTGAGACTCAGTCTGGAATTGATCCCATGCACGATATTCGCTGGATCCGGGAGAACCGGGATGCCTTCGACCAAGCCATGACAGCGCGCGGACATGCCGCCCGCGCTGCCGCACTTGTGGAAATGTACGAGGCACGGCTGTCCATCCAGAACGAGATGCAGCGCAAGCAGTCGGAGCGCAACGCGACGGCCAAGGCCATCGGCAAGGCCAAGGGCAGTGGAGACGAGACAGAGGCACAGCGCCTGATGCAGGCCACTGCCGACCTGAAGGCGGAGGTGCAGCGGCTCGAGGACGAGGATCGGGAGCGGGAGGCGGCGCTGACGCTGGAACTGGCCGGCATTCCCAACATTCCGGCTGCCGACGTACCGGTCGGTGCCGACGAGGATGCCAACGAACTCGTCCGCCAGGTGGGCGAGGTGCCGTCGTTCGACTTCGCGCCGAAGGAACACTTCGAAATGGGAGAGGCGCTCGGCCTGATGGATTTCGACCGGGCGGCGGCCATGTCCGGTGCCCGTTTCGTTGTCCTGCGCGGCGCGCTGGCCCGGTTGGAGCGCGCGCTGGCGAACTGGTTCCTGGATGTACAGACAGGGGAGTTCGGCTTCGAGGAAGTCAATCCGCCCCTGCTGGTGCGGGACGAAGCCGTGTTCGGGACCGGCCAGTTGCCAAAGTTCTCGGAAGACCTGTTTCACACCGACAACGGTTTCTGGCTGGTGCCGACGTCGGAGGTGCCGCTGACCAACATGGTGCGCGAACAGATCGTCGATGCGGCCAGCCTGCCGATGCGCATGACGGCGCTGACGCCGTGCTTCCGGACTGAAGCGGGTTCGGCC
>CAXBNO010000444.1:0-3313 GCA_963976775.1 uncultured Kordiimonadales bacterium | reverse complement strand
CATGGACAGGCGTGTCCAGCGCTTCGGCCAGGGCCAGGTTTCCGGATGGCTGCGGACGATGGATGGACGCCTGAACGGTCTTCGGGTTCACCGCCATTTCGCGGGCCACACCGGCAAGCGTCCTGAACCGGCTCCGGCCGATGCGGTACTTGATCCATGCAGGGGTCCTGTTCCGTCCCATCGTTCCTCAACTCGTCGTCGGCCTGGCAGGGCCGGTTTGTGTCAACGCACGTCAACTGATTGATGAAGGATATTTACAAAAATGAAATCAATCAACTGCAAATTTGTTCCTAGTTACAATTTTGCAGAATTCGAAAATTCCGAAACTTTCTGTATCAAAATCAATATTTTAGGCGAAATTCATGCCTAAAACTGAACTTGGCACAGCAGTTCCAGGTTTCAGGTCTGAACTTGGAACGCGCCTGCGCAATGTTGAAGCCCTTCATTTTCGCAACCGAGATGAAGCGGCGAAGGTAGCTGGTGTTTCGAAAACGACCTTCTGGCGGTGGGTTGAGGGCGGCAGTGATCCTTCGTTCGAAGGTCTCGCGAGAATTGCGGCGCATACGGGCATCAGCCTCGACTGGCTCGCGACCGGGAAAGGCGAGGCGCAGGGGATGCAGCCGAATCCGGGCCTGGCGGAGGAAGCGACCGTCTGGCTGCCTGGCAAGGTCCAGGACGCGGCTGAGAACGGCTTCGTCATGATCCCCCGCTATGACGTGACCGCCAGCGCCGGGCCGGGCGCGTTCCAGGACATGGAGAAGGTCACCGACGTTCTGGCCTTCAAGGCCGACTGGGTCAGGCGGGAGCTGCGCACCAGCCCCGACAAGCTGGCGCTGATCACCGCCGAGGGCGATTCCATGGATCCGACCATCCGCCCCGGCGACATCCTGCTGATCGACACATCTGTCGATGAGATTGAACAGGATTCGATCTATGTCGTTGTAATTGATGGATATGTCATGGTGAAACGCTGCCAGCGCCTGTTCCGCTCAGGCATCGTTATCAAGTCGGACAATCCGAACTATGATGAGATCCGGCTCGGCCCCGACGAAGCCGGAGAATTCATCGTCGCCGGTCGCGTCTGCTGGGTAGGAAGGATGATCTGATGAACACACGAGCCCTCGCAGGACTGCTCCTGGCACTGCCCCTTCTGCTCTCGGCATGTGCATTCGACCTCAAGAACCAGTCCAGCTTCGAAGCCTTCAATGATGGCCGATTCCGATTCCAGACTTTCGCAGATGTCACCTGGCCGGAATCGAGCGAGGAGGCCGAGTCTGCTCGCCTGAAGGTTCTGCGAGAGAGGCTCGGCGACAATGGTCTCTGTGCCGACGGGTTTTCGATTACCGAGCGCAAGGCCGCGCTCAAATACAAGGGCCTCCTGGGCGACGTCTACGACCTAATCTATTACGGTCGCTGCACCTGATCGGCACCAGCTTCAGAACGCTGTTTGAACGCTGTCAGAACGCCGCGCCGCTACTGCAAATTCAAATGACAAATCGGCCAGATTTTTCCGGCACACCCGCCCGACTGCAATTTTGACCACCCGCGCCCGTCGCACCCCCCACCCCACCGCAAACCCGCAGAATCCGTGGCCCCGTCCCGCCATGTCCCACCTCATCCCGCCCAGTCCCGGTTACTGCAGATTCATGTGTCTCCCTACAATGGGCAAGCCAAGGGGACCCTATCGCGATGAACGCCGTCGCACCATTCTGGGCCCAAGATCGGGGCGAACGCGCAGAAAGTGTTTGAATTTCCAGGAATGCGGCAACGAAATCATGAGCCTCGGCGCGCATCACCGCATGTGCAACAGTTGCTGTGAGATGCCTGGCGACTACTCCCTGACATTGCCGCCCGGAAGCATGCGGTAAAATAGGAAAAGTACCGGCACGGGGCGGTTTCCCGGCACACACGTCCAGTGGCGCTCAGAGGTCCGGGCCGACGGTAACCGTCTCGCCGTTCTCCAGCGGCACCTGCACGGTCCTGCGCCCGGCATCCAGGGTCAGCGGTCCCCTTACCTCTGCAGCTACCGCCAGCGTGGTGAGGACCCGCGCCGTCCCGCCGGAAAGCGTGACAACAGCCAGCGAACGTCGCCCGACCTCCGGCAGCAGCAGATCCACAATGCCGTCGCCGTTCCAGTCGAGCGTGGCACTCAGGTCCTGTATCCGGCTGCCGATCCGGTGATTGGAGAAGCCATACTGTTCGCCCTTCGCGATCAGCTCTCCGCCTGCAAGTTGCCAGAACTGCAGGGTCCCGCCGATATGGGGTGTCCGGACCAGGGCGATCTCCATCACGCCATCGCCATTGTAGTCGGCGATGCCCGCCGGATTGAGCCACCGGTTGGGTGTGCCGATCCAGGGCGTGCGGGCGATGGCCTGCAGACGTCCGGCGCGGAGGCCAAGAACCGCAAGGGCAGACCCCCTCTCCAGGTTCGACTGCACCACGACCAGTTCGTCCTGCCCGTTGCCGTTCAGGTCGGCAAGGCGCACGGTCAGATCCTCGAACACGGAACGGCTGTCCAGCCGGTGGCCGATGACGCGGCCATTGGCCAGGCGGGCGTAGAGGGTTCCGGCCTCGATCCGGTCGCCGAGAACGCCATGTGCATAGCGGCGTACCGGCTGCCCCAGCCAGGCCGCCATGATCATTCCTGATCCCCTGGCGACCTCCGAATCGGGCAGCAGGTCGCGAGTCTCTTCCGCGACCGCCGTCGGGGGAGTCGGGATCATCAGAATGAGCCCAAGAATCAGGCAGACCTGTATGAAATCGGGAATCGAGCGAAACATGAGCAAAATTATTCCCATTTTGGTGTCCATATACTTCACGCCCCCGATTTTGGAGTCCACAAGCTTCGGTGCCTGTCGTATGGGAAAGCGAAGCTGGGGGGCGCGGGGTAGAGGGACGCATGTCGACAGAATCGATGCTATGGGCGGAGGTCCGGACCCCGGAGGGCTATCCGGAGGCACTCGAAAGTGGCCTTCAGTCATTCCTCGACTACTGGATGTCCCTGCAGAAGAAGCATGCCCGCTCCCCGCGCAAGAGCGAGTTCGATCCGCTTGACGTCGCCCGTCTCTGGCGCGGCATTGCAGTGATCGAGGTCGTCCGCGAAGAAGGCCGGGCGAACCGTTTCCTCTACAGGTTCCTGGGCACCAACCATGACCACGTCAACGGCGCGTCCTACAGTGGAAGATTCATGGATGAAACCATGCCGGAGTCGGAAATGGCGATTATCCAGCCGGTCTACGATGGCGTCATCCAAGGCAACCGGCCGCACTACTGGCATCGTCGCGGACTGATGACGACTCTCGAGCCGCCGGCC
>CAXBNO010000443.1:0-3327 GCA_963976775.1 uncultured Kordiimonadales bacterium | reverse complement strand
CCGGGCGGGGGAGCGGGCCGGTGCAGCACCATCCGTCGAACGACGGATGTTCGTACTGTAGCCGGAAGCGAAGATGATGGATTTCGAGAAACCGAGCCCCATGTCCCAGGCCCTCGACGCGGCCAGCGGGGCACTGAACCGCAGCGAAGTGCCGGTGGGCTGTGTCGTGGTGCATGTGCCGACACAGCGGATCATCGCGCGCAGCGGCAACATGACCAATTCCCGCAGCGACCCCAGCGGTCACGCGGAGATACTGGCGCTGAGGCAGGCGGGGATGGCCATGGGCACGCCGCGCCTGACCAACTGCGACCTCTACGTCACCCTGGAACCCTGCACCATGTGCGCCGCCGCGATCAGCCACGCCCGCATCCGTCGCCTCTACTACGGCGCCAGCGATCCGAAGGGGGGCGCGGTGGAAAGCGGCGTCCGCTTCTTCCAGCAGCCCACCTGCCACCATGCCCCCGAGATCTACCCTGGCATCGACGCCGACCGCTCGGCCGACCTGCTCCGCCGCTTCTTCCAGAAAAAGCGGGTCTAGATGTGAGGTTTCATCAGTCTGTCCATCCACGCCTCACCCGGGCTTGACCCGGGTGTCCATTCACCGGGGCCTGAACGACACTGCCGGGCCGCCGGATCAAGTCCGGCGGCGACGTCTGCCGGGGGTGGCGGACACGTCAGCGCGCCTTCAGCTCCAGGGCGTGACGAGATACTTCTCGCCGGTCTTCATCGTGCGATAGTCGGTCACCGCGTCCTTGGTCAGCATTTCCTCGAGATTGACCTTCCTCTTGTAGCTGCTGGCAAAGGTGGTGGTCAGGGTTTCGAGCACGCGCTGGCGCATCCGACCCATGGTTTCCATCCCGGCCATCTGCAGGAAGGGGAACAGCAGCCAGCCCGACAGGGTCCAGCCGAAGCCGTAGCTCGGTGACAGGGTCGTCGGGCTGACATTCAGGCGACCATAGATGAACATGCGCTTCTGCTGGTTGGAGCCATAGCGGGAGTATTCGCTCATCTTGCCGACGGCGACCTGTTCCATCGCCTTGAATACACTGTCGACCATCTGCCCGCCGCCGATCGGATCGAAGCCGTAGAAGGCGTCCGTCTCGTCGATGGCGGAACGCAGCCCGGCCATGAAACCGTCATCCGATGAATTGACGACATGCGTGGAGCCAAGCTTCTTCAGCAGTTCGACCTGATTGTCCTTCCGCACGATATTGACCAGCCCGAGGCCGTCTTCCTGGCAGATGCGGGTCAGCATCAGGCCCAGGTTGGAGGCGCCGACCGTATGCAGGATCGCATTCTGGCCATCCATCTTCGCGTTCTCGACGAAGCCCAGGGCGGTCATCGGATTGACGAAGGCGCTCGCCCCGTCCTCCGCCGTGTGGTCGCCCAACGGCAGGCACATGGCGGCATCGGCGATGCAGTACTGGCTGTAGGCATTGCCCGGCACACAGGCGACGCGCTGCCCCATCAGTGCCTTGGCCGAGTCACTGTCGCCCACGGCAACCACCGTCCCCGCACCTTCGTTGCCGGCGGGAAGCTTCAGCCCGTGCCGGGCCTTCGATCCGGTGTTGAACGGTTCGGGCATGGTGGCGACATACTTGCCGGGCGAATATTCGGCATTCTCCAGATCGGCCGCACTGGTCAGGATGGCCAGGTCGGAGGGATTGATCGGCGCCGCCTCCATCTTCACCAGAACCTTGTTGCCCGTCGGATCGGGAAAGCTCACATCCTCGATCGCCACGGTGAGCGTGCCATTGCTCTCCAGCGTGGTGAATAGCTGCTTGCCGGTGGTGCTCATGTCGGTCTCTCCATGTGACGGTTCTGGTGTGTGAAGCACAGGTAGCGCCCGGATGGGGGGACGGGAAGGGTGAATGTGCCAAGGGTTCACTGACCTGCCCCCCGGCATCGAAAGCTTCAACGGGCGTCTGCGTGACGAAAGCCTGAACGAGAAGCAATTCTCTTCACCAGAACACGCTAGAGTTATGTTGGCGGCATGGAGGTCCGACTACAACCAATATCGACCCCATTCCGCTCACGGCGGTGTGTCGCATCTCGAGTTTGCTGAAAAAGCCGCACGCACAGGGCGGCATTTTGAAACCGTCATGTCATTCGTCAGTCAAGAAGGTTAAGTGGACAAGTTACTCACTCACCCCCTCAACCTCATCGCCCCGGACCGGTAGATATTGCGGCTGACCACGGACGGGTGTTCCTGGCCGAAGCTCTCCAGCAGGTCGGCCTTCATTTCCCGTGCCGCCCTCACATCGGCGTCTTCCGCCGACCCCAGGGCCAGCAGGTCGAGGACGTGGAGGGCCAGCTGGGGCTGGCCGCTGTCGCGCAGGGACCGGGCGGTCTTCAGGACGGTGGCGCGGTCTGAGATGGCGGCGCGCAGGGCGGCGGCGACTTCGTCGGGCTTGCCGGGGTGCAGGTCGGTCGGGTTGCGGCTGGTCCACCAGCCGTTCTCGGCCCGGTAGATGTCGCGCACGATATACTCGGGGCAGCCGTAGATCGGTTTCATCGCCGGGTGCTCGAAAATCTCCGGCGGGTATTCCATGTCGTGGATGATCTCGTGGTCGGTCATGCCGGCGTTCATCCGCTCCACCACCGCCTTGCGGAGGTAGCGGAGCGAGCGGGCGCCGACGCCGAGGACATCGGCGATCCGCTCGCGGCCCTGCAGCGGCTGGCCCCATTCCGGGATCAGCAGGTCGGCCTCCCGCGCGATCATGGCCTCCAGTGTTTCGGCCCAGCGGATGGCGTCGCGGATGGTGCGCAGCGGGGTGCCGACGTTGGGGCAGGACTGGATGACGGCGGAGCCGCCGTAGAGCACGCGCTCCTCCGCGATCCAGAAGCCGATGGCGTCATCGGTCTCGGAGGGGGCGTGAAACACCTCGATCCGGCGGTTGCCGCCGTCGATGGTCAGGCTGTCGGTGAAGGTCTCGGTGGGATAGCAGAACTGGTCGGCGGAGATGTTGTTGCCCAGGCCGCCGTCGGGAAACTGCATCCGGTTCAGGTGTTCCTGCAGGCCCGCGGTCTCGATGTAGCGGTCGTAGCGGCGCACCAGGTTGGCGTGGGCGATCAGACGCGGGGCCGGATCGCCGCGCTCCGCTGCATGCGCCTGATAGGCGGGGATGCCGAAGTTGTAGCCCAGGTGGCCGTGGCTGTAGAGGATGGCATGGACCGGCAGGTCGGTGACGCTGCGCAGTTTGGCGATCATGCGGCCCGGCATGCGGCGGCCGCCGCCGGTATCCACCTGCACCACACCGTTGTCGGTCTCGACGGCAACGCTGTTGCCCATGGCGCCGATCAGGTGAATGCCGGGGGCGATGGTGG
>CAXBNO010000442.1:0-3372 GCA_963976775.1 uncultured Kordiimonadales bacterium | reverse complement strand
CCGGATTCGGATGTTTCCGCATTTGCTTCCGAGGCAGCGGCAGACACGGCACTTGCGCTGGCGGCGGTGGCGCTCGCCGCTGCACCGGTTTCCGCTGACGCGGCAGCGCCGGCTGCCGTGATCGCGGCACCAATGGTGTTTGCACCATTCAGATCGTCCGCCACATCGCTGATGTCGTTCGCCAGTGCTGCGACGGATGACACGTCCGAACTGATCCCGGCAACGGTCGGTATGGCGTCGGAGACGGCCGCAAGGGCCGAGACCTCCGCCGCGTCGATGATCGCTGTGGCCGACAGGTCGCGAATCTCGATCGCGACACCGTCCGGCGGAGCAGACACGAAGGTGAGGACCGCGTCCGACGTGGCGAAGGCGGCACCGTGCTGAACAATGCCATCGAGGCTGACCAGCAGTGCCTTGTCGTCGACCGGCGCGCGGGACAGGGCGAAGGCGACAGTCTCCCCATCACCGGTGGCTGACAGGGTAGCCGGGATGTTCTGGACCAGGGCCGCGACATTGGCAACGGAGGCTGCATCGTTCGCCGCCGCAAGGGCGCTCGCGGCTGCTGCAGCGGCATCGTCGGTGACGCTGCTCACGGCCCCCTCGATGTCGGTCAGGGTGCCGCTGGCCGGACCCGCGACAGGGTCTCCAAGTTCGTCGAACGCCAGCACGCGGGAAGCGCGCAGCGCCCGCGACGGCAGTGCACCGGGCAGTGGGTCCGCGTCATGGTCCGCGATACGCAAGGACCGGCCTCTGGCTGCTTCTGCCTCCTGCAGGGAGAGCGTGAGCCTGTCGAGTTCGTCGTTCAGTGTGTCGGCCCGCAGGCTGCCGCCAGGCAGGAAATCGGACATTCTGGCGACGGTGGCCTGCCTGCTGATGACAACGCTCTGCCCGGTCGTCGGTGCGCTGGTGAAGGTGACGGTCCCGCCCCCGGTCGTACCCTCGCCCGTCACCGTGTAGTCCGTATCGAGTTGCTGTTCCGCGGCGCCGATCCAGACTTTCAGGTCGGCGGCCTTCAGGAAGGCAAATGGTGCCGGATATGCGGTGGTCGTGCCGTCTGCAGCATATTCGGCCCGCGGCACCGTACTGTTGATCTTGATGTGTTCGGTCATGCTTGCACTGCTCCGATCAGGTTGCGGCCCCGGTTCGCGTCGCGCTCTTGACGAAAGGCATGTCTGCTTTGCCTCATGGCGGGCCGATTTCGGTACAGTTACCGGCAAACCTGAAAGCAGTTTCTGGTTTCTTCGTTACGCCGACGATTGTTCGCGGTGCCGTCCATGAACTACGATGGAACGGTCGTGTTCTTGGGGAGGACCAGTTCGATCATGCAGAAGCCCGCTCTTGCCATCGCCGCGTTGCCTGGTCGCCGTGACCGGATGATCGAGTTTGCCAAGGAAACCGAAGCCCGTGATTTTGCCGGTGTCTTCGTCACCAGTGTCTCGGCCTGTCTGCCATTCTGCCAGGCCATCCTGCAGGAAACGACGCGTCTGATCGTGGGCAGTTCGATCCAGCCGATCTATTTCCAGACGGCGCGTCAGCTGGCTGACAATGCCGCCTTCCTGCACGAGATCTCGAAGGGGCGCTTTCGCATGGGACTTGGCATCAGTCACGAGGTCTCGCTGGACCGGCACGGTGTGCCCAGGACACGCAAGCCCGTGACGGACATGCGTGCCTATGTCGCCGAGATGCGTGCGGCGGAGAATGAAGTCGGCGAGTTGCCGCCACTCGTGCTTGCAACACTGCGGGACCGGATGCTCGATCTGGCGGTTGAGGTCGGGAATGGCGCGGTCTGGGCGAATGGTCCGCGCGACACCGTTGCCGCTCAGTTAGGTGCGCGACCCGCTTCGGCGGCGGATGATTTCTTCACGGCAGCCATGATTCCGACGGCGATCGACGACGATATCGATGCCGGTCGTGCGGTACACCGCAAGACGCTCTCCCGTTACGTTCAGCTTCCCAACTACCGGAAGTACTGGTCCGCCGCCGGGTTCGAGCAGGAAATGTCGGACATCGAAACCGCGATCAACGCCGGTGAAACCGACCGAATCCCGAGCCTGATGAGCAATGAGTGGCTGGACAGCGTGACCATGGCCGGGCCGAAGTCGCGCATACTGGAGGGGCTGGAGCGCTGGCGCGATGCGGGGATCAAGACTCCGATCCTGGTCCCGACCTCCACCAAGGGCAGCCAGACAACTGCACTGGCGGAGATCTTCGATCTGTTCGAATAGCCTGCATGACGCGGCAGGGGCCCCTTGCGGTGACCTTGACCGTGTCTGAGAGACAGGCTCATCCGGCGCCCTTTCGCCTGATCCAGATATCGGACACGCATCTGAGCGACAGGCAGGGCTTCTTTGTCTCCAACTATCTGGCAGCTGTCGCGAGCATCAACAGCCTTTCACCCGACCTGATTGTCCATACCGGTGATCTCACCATCAATGGTGTCGAGCGACCGCGGGATCTGGATTTCGCGGTGGAGGCCAACCGGCTTTTCCGTGTGCCTGTCCTGTCCCTGCCAGGCAATCATGATGTGGGGGAGGAACCCGGCTTCGCGATGATGGCGCAGCCGGTCACGGGGGAACAGCTTGCCCGCTATCGTGACCGGTTCGGATCGGATCGCTGGATTCGCGACGTGGCGGACTGGCGACTTGTTGGCGTGAATTCGCAGCTTCTCGGCACAGGTCTGACGGAAGAAGCGGTCCAGTTGCGCTGGCTCGAAGGGGTGTTGCAGTCCGGCCATGGGCGCCCGGTCGGGGTATTCCTGCACAAGCCCATGTTCTTTGCCCGCCGGATCGATGCCGGGACGCCACGGGAAATCATCGCTCCTTCCGGCACCCGCGCGCGGCTGCTCTCGCTGCTGCTGCGTCACCGGGTAAGGTTTGTCGCCAGCGGTCATCTGCACAAGTACCTGGATGTAAGGCTTGGACAGACGCGATTTGTCTGGGCCCCGGCGACGGCTTACCGCTCCGGCCTGCGGGTTGGCACCGGGGTGCCCATGCTGGGTTATCTGGACTATCGCCTCTGGCCGGATGGCGCATTTGATGTGCGGGCCATGCAACCGCGCGGGATGGCGCTGCAGAAGCTGAGTGATCTCAAGCAGGAAGCGGAATTCCTGAAGGACGCGCCACGGGCTTCAACCGCGGATGTCCGGCGGCTTCGGGCTCTGGCGGAAGTGGAGGGGAACGCAATTCGGGCCACGCAATAAACTGCCTCCGAGCTGCAAGTGGGCACATAGGGTGCGCGCATGAAGAAGTGGAGAATCTCGCATGGCCATGCTGGGTGGTGGCGCCGATACCTCGGCCGCAGACAATGCGGCGCGCCGGGAGGAAGAGGAGTCCAGGCGGCTGGAAAAGCAGAACAAGGCACGTCTGCGCAACC
>CAXBNO010000441.1:0-3374 GCA_963976775.1 uncultured Kordiimonadales bacterium | reverse complement strand
CCCACTTCCCCCTTGGCCAGCGCATGATCGCTGTCGTGGCCGGTCTGGGTCGGCAGGTCGAAGGCGACGGAGAGGCCGGTCTGACCGCGCGACAGGTTGGTGCGGTAGAGTTCGTTGGAGGCCCTGGCGGAGCTGTGGCCGGAATAGGTACGGATCAGCCAGGGCCGGTCCCGTTTGACTCCAGCAGTTTCCGCAGGGTTGGCGCCAGTCTCAGCATTCATCAGATTATTCCGTCACATTGATCATCTACGCACGAAAATTACGTCTTGCGTGCAGCAATGGAAATATCATATCACTTGCCGCGCTGCAAAACGCGTTTTGCGGCTGTGCAACATAAACCCGTTGCCCCGGGACGGTCCAGCCTGTTGACTGGCAGGGCAGCGACGGGCGCGTTAGAGCATGGTCGCGCAGAATTGGAGTAATGAGCATGGCCGAGATGCAGGCAGTCGAGAACACCCCCATCGACCCCAACAACGGCGACCGCCGTGACCTTTATGAAGTGGGCGAGATTCCGCCACTGGGTCACGTGCCGTCGAAGATGTACGCCTGGGCGATCCGCAAGGAGCGCCATGGCAATCCCGACACCGCCATGCAGTGCGAGGTCGTGGACACGCCGGAACTGGACAGCCACGACGTGCTGATCCTGGTGATGGCCGCGGGCGTGAACTACAATGGCGTCTGGGCCTCTCTCGGCACGCCGGTATCCCCTTTCGACATCCACAAGCAGCCCTATCACATCGCCGGTTCCGACGCTTCCGGCGTCGTCTACGCGGTCGGTTCGCGGGTGAAGCGCTGGAAGGTCGGCGACGAGGTCGTTGTCCACTGCAACCAGGACGACGGTGACGACGAGGAGTGCAATGGCGGCGACCCGATGTTCTCCCCTTCCCAGCGCATCTGGGGCTACGAGACGCCCGACGGGTCCTTCGCGCAGTTCGCCCGCGTGCAGGACCGACAGTTGATGCCGCGTCCGCGTCATCTGACGTGGGAGGAAAGCGCCTGCTACACCCTGACGCTCGCCACATCCTACCGCATGCTGTTCGGCCACCGCCCGCACATCCTGCGGCCCGGCGACAACGTGCTGATCTGGGGTGCCTCGGGCGGCATCGGTTCCATGGCCGTGCAGCTCTGCGCTGCCGCCGGTGCCAATGCCATCGGCGTCATCTCCGACGAGACCAAGCGCGAGTTCGTCATGTCGCTGGGGGCCAAGGCGGTGCTGAACCGCAAGGAATTCAACTGCTGGGGCCAGATGCCCACCGTGAATTCGGACGAGTATCACGCCTGGACCAAGGAAATGCGCAAGTTCGGCAAGGCGATCTGGGAGATCACCGGCAAGGGCAATGACGTCGACTTCGTCTTCGAGCATCCGGGCGAGAGCACCTTCCCCGTGTCCTGCATCGTGGTGAAGCGCGGCGGCATGGTCGTGTTCTGCGCCGGGACCACCGGCTACAACCTGACCATGGATGCCCGCTTCGTCTGGATGCGGCAGAAGCGGATCCAGGGCAGCCACTTCGCCAATCTGAAGCAGGCCACCCAGGCCAACCAGATGGTGATCGAACGCCGTGTCGATCCCTGCATGTCGGAAGTCTTCTCCTGGGACGACATTCCGCGCGCCCACATGAAGATGCAGGCGAACGAGCACAAGCCCGGCAACATGGCCGTGCTGGTCTCCTCGAAGCTGCCCGGCCTGCGCACCATCGAGGACGCGATCGAGGCCGGCAACGGCTGAGACTTTGCGTCTGCCCCGTGCTGACAGGCATTGCGGACTGGCATTGCTGACCGGCACGCGGCTCCACTACTCTTCCGGCCTGGCAGGCAGCTCCAAGGGGGCAAGTCCGTCAGGCCGGTTGCGTTGCGCGGCATTGCAGCCTGTATCATCGCCGACGGCTCTGGCCTATAACGCCGCCATCACTTCATTCCGATACTATTACGGGAGGCCACCATGCCCGATTCCGCACCTGTCCTGAGTGCCACCGACGAATCCCCCGTCCTGTCCGATCTGCTGCGCCTGTGCCGTGGCGCGCTGGACGCCGCCGACCGCTACAAGCAGGTCGCGATCAACGCCGTTGCCGGTCTGGTCCGCAACGAGGACGGTCGGATCGACCCGAAGCTGCTTGAGATCAACCAGTATGCCAGCCACGGCCTGGCCTGGGTCGCGACCTATGTCGAGAGCCTGCGCGAACTGCTGCACTGGGCGGAGCGTCTGGATGCGGAAGGCAAGCTGGGCGAGCTGGAACAGCTGATGCTGCAGGCCGGTTTCGGCGAGTATCTGGCACAGTTGGGCAACGGCATCCCGATGAACCAGGGCGAGGTCGTGCGGCCGCAGGACCTGAACATCGACATGACCCAGGTGCAGCGCCTCGGCACGCCGGAGGTGCGTCGCCTGATCTTCAACGGCAATACCGCCGCCGTCCGCGCCCGCATCGCGACGCTGCTGGACAATGCGCTGGAGACCGGCAATTTCGGTGATCCGGGGCTGGACGAGACCTACGGCATGGTCCGCGACCAGTTCCGCAAGTTCGCCGACGACAAGGTCGCCCCGCACGCCCACAAGTGGCACCTGAACAACGAACTGATTCCCATCGAAGTCGTGAAGGAGATGGGCGAACTGGGTGTCTTCGGCCTGACGGTGCCGGAGGAATATGGCGGACATGCCATGGGCAAGATGGCCATGTGCGTGGTCTCCGAAGAACTGTCGCGCGGCTATATCGGCGTCGGCTCGCTCGGCACCCGCTCCGAGATCGCGGCAGAGCTGCTGCTGACCGGCGGCACCGAAGAGCAGAAGCAGCGCTGGCTACCGGGCATCTGCTCCGGCGAGATCCTGCCGACCGCCGTGTTTACGGAACCCAACACCGGCTCCGACCTCGCATCGCTGCGCACCCGCGCGGTGAAGGACGGCGACACCTATCGCATCACCGGCAACAAGACCTGGATCACCCATGCGGCGCGCGCCGACGTGATGACCGTGCTGGCCCGCACCAACCCGGACGAGCCCGGCTATCGCGGCCTGTCCATGTTCTTCGCGCCGAAGCCGCGTGGAGAGGAGGGCAACCTGTTCCCCGCCGAGGGCATGAGCGGCGGCGAGATCGAGGTGCTGGGCTATCGCGGCATGCGCGAATACGAACTCGGCTTCGACGGTTTCGAGGTTGGTGCCGACAATCTGCTGGGCGGGGAAGAGGGCAATGGCTTCAAGCAGCTGATGGCCACGTTCGAATCCGCCCGCATCCAGACTGCGGCCCGCGCCATCGGCGTGGCGCAGAACGCCCTGGAGACCGGCATGCGCTATGCCAAGGACCGGGTGCAGTTCAACCGCCCGATCTACGAGTTCCCGCGTGTCCACGGCAAGGTCGCCTGGGCGGCGGTGGAGACCATGATCG
>CAXBNO010000440.1:0-3382 GCA_963976775.1 uncultured Kordiimonadales bacterium | reverse complement strand
CCACAAGATGAACGAACCCGACTGGGACATGGTGATCGCGGTGCATCTGAAGGGCAGCTTCAACGTCGCCCGCTCGGCAGCCCCCTATTTCCGGGAGCAGAGCTCGGGTTCCTACATCCACTTCACCTCGACTTCCGGCCTGATCGGCAACTTCGGGCAGGCGAACTATGCAGCCGCGAAGCTCGGCATTGCCGGCCTGTCGAAGTCCATCGCGCTGGACATGAACCGCTTCGGCGTCCGGTCCAACTGCATCTCGCCCTTTGCCTGGTCGCGCATGATCGGCACGATCCCTTCGGACACGCCGGAACAGCAGGCACGCCTGGAGAAGATCAAGCGCATGACTCCGGCCCAGCAGGCACCACTGGCCGTCTATCTCGGTTCCGACCAGTCCAGCCATGTCACGGGCCAGATCTTCGGCGTGCGCGGCAACGAGATCTTCCTGTTCAGCCAGCCGCGTCCGATCCGCTCGACGCACAATAGCGAGGGCTGGACACCGGAGACCATTGCCGATCACGGCATGCCGTCGCTGGAGAAGTCGTTCTTCGACCTCGACCGTTCGGCGGACATCTTCAGCTGGGATCCGGTCTGACCGCATCCGCTCGACAGCCCGGGCCGGACAGGGGTTCACCCCCTTCCGGTCCGGGGAACTGATCTCATGGGGAGGACAGCAACCAATGGCAATCGACTATGATCACCTGATGAACTATCCGATTCCGGATGGCGTTCAGGACATGAACTTCCGGGACGCGATCATCTATGCGCTCGGTATCGGTCTCAGCCAGGACCAGCTCGACAAGCGTCAGCTTCGCTACACCTACGAGGACGACCAGAAGGTCTTTCCCTCGATGGCCGTGGTGCTCGCGGGGCCAGGTTTCTGGGTGAAGAACGACGACACCGGTGTCGACTGGGTCAAGGTCCTGCACGGGGAGCAGGGCATGGAGATTCACAAGCCGATTCCCGTCAACGGCAAGCTGACCGGCAAGTCCACGATGACGGAGATCATCGACAAGGGCGCCGGCAAGGGCGCGCTGATGTATTCGGAGCGCGTGGTCTATGACGAGTCCGGCGACAAGGTCTGCACCCTGACCTCCACCACATTCGGACGCGGCGACGGCGGCTTCGGCGGGCCGGAGAAGCCTGCACCGAAGCCCCATGCGTTGCCGGACCGGGCACCGGATGGCTTCGTCGATCTGTCGACACGGCCGGAAGCGGCCCTGATCTACCGGCTCTCGGGGGACTACAATCCGCTGCACGCGGATCCGGACGTGGCCACCGCCGCCGGCTTCAAGGCACCCATCCTGCACGGCCTGTGCAGCTTCGGCATCGCCTGCCATGCCCTGGTCAAGGCGCTCTGCGACTATGACGGCGACCGGCTGAAGAAGATGGGTCTGCGCTTCACCTCCCCGGTCTATCCAGGCGAGACCCTGCGCACCGAGTACTGGCAGGACGGCAATGACATCTCCTTCCGCACCACGGTGCTGGAGCGGGACGTGGTTGTACTGAACAACGGTTACGCGACCATCGACTGAACGCACGCCCTCACGGGTGGTGCAGATTGTGACCGGACGGCAGCATTTCGTGACTCCATGAAGGCACGAATCTGTCGGCCGGCACGATTCATGGTGCAGACGACCCCCACCGGTTGCCCCAAACCGGAACGCCATTCAGACCCGAGTCCCGATCCGGCACGGAATCCGTTCTGGCATGGTGATTGCTCTTCAACTGACAGACCGCAGAGGCAGGCGAGTGCCGCGGTCCAGCAGGAGAGGGCAGGACAATGACATCAGGACCGCAGAACCGCCGCAATCACACCCGCATCAATCTGACCGGGCGCACGATCGTGGAACTGGGTGACAAGGCGCTCCGGCTTTCCGCCATCCTGCTGGACATCAGTCTTGGCGGTGCCCGCCTTAAGATCGGCGATCTTGCCGACTTCTCGCTTCAGCAGATCGAGGTGACCTTCAATGGTCTGCGGACGATTGCCGATGTTGTCTGGTGCCGCGCCGGCCAGATCGGTCTCAGGTTCCGTGAAACGACATCAGACGCGCAGTCAGCCGTCACCTTCTTCGAGAACGTGATCCTCTGCGAATATCGCAGTCAAGCACCAACGGCACGCGCCTGGCAGGCCACGGAAGTCCACTCCTGAAGCACTCCACTCCGCCCGGGGGGTTCGGTTCCCTCGCCCGATGCAACGATCTAGAGCTGGTTTGATTCCGTGACGACGTAGCGGTGGACTTCGCGGCTGATGAAATCCAGCTTCGACAGCTTCTGGCGGAACGCGGCCATGTGTGGCGTCTGGAAATGCGCCGCCAGCGCCGCATCGTCCCTCCATTCCTCGAACACCCGGAAGGTGCCTTCCTGCTCCATGTCGGCATAGAAGGCATAGGAGATGCAGCCGTCCTCCCCTCGCGTGGCCCGAGCCACCTCCAGGGCTGCCTCACGGGCGGCCCCCTCGCTGGCGGCTGCGACCCGGATCACACCACTGACAACGATCATGCTGATCTCCCCGTTACCGACGCCCCACCCCGACAGAGCGGGAGGATCAGTTCTTGTAGTAGTTCTTGTACTTCCCGTAATAGTAGCTCGCGCCGGAGTAGTAATAACCGTAGCGGGCCTGCTTCGACATGTTGACCTGGGCCAGAACCGCGCCGGTCACCCGCACGCCGTTCTCCTTCAGGCGATCAATGCCGGAGGAGACGATTTCCCGCGGTGTGTCATCCCATTTGACGACATACAGCAAGGCATCGCTGAGCTGGCTGATGACGAGCGCATCGGAAACCGCGAGTGTCGGGGCCGCGTCGAGCACGACCATGTCGTACATCTCCCGCAACTGGCTGACCATGCGCTCGAACGCCTTCGAGGAAAGCAGATCGATGGCCTGGGCTGCGGTCTCGCGCGCCGGCAGGGCATGCAGCCCCGACGGGTGATCCGTCTGGATCGCCTCAGCCAGTTCGCTGCGACCGGTCAGAACCTCCAGCACACTGACGGTATTGTCGAGTTTCAGCGTGTGATGCAGCGATGGGCGCCGCAGGTCGCAGTCGATGATCACCACCTTCTTGCCCTGGTTGGCAATGGCGTGGGCCAGCAGGACGGCGGTCGTGCTCTTGCCCTCTGAAGGCAGCGAGGAGGTCACCAGAACCACCTCGGGCGGTGTATCCACGTTCGACAGCATCAGTGACACGCGCATGCTGCGACAGGCCTCCGCCAGACCGGAGGTCGGCTTGTCACTCACATACTGCAGCACATCCGAGCGATTCTTGCGGAACCCCCTCACCAGCGGGATGGTGCCAAAGGTCACGAGGCCAAGGGCACTTTCCATCTGCTCGGGTGAGCGGAATGCGTTGTCGAGTTGCTCCAGCAGCATCACGAGACCCGCGCTGAC
>CAXBNO010000439.1:0-3386 GCA_963976775.1 uncultured Kordiimonadales bacterium | reverse complement strand
TTAATGGATCTGCTTGCCCATCAGCCTGCCGCTTTCGGCGATCCAGACGAGATTCCCCTAGAAGACCGGTGCAGTTTCGGCGACGTCCTTGTTCTGCATCATGGCATCGTACCAGGCGGTGAGGCCCGGGCGGCCTTCGCGCCAGTTGTCGTCGGCACCGCGCCAGTTGGCATAACCCAGTGCCGAGACGGCAGCGATGGTTGCCAGGTTGAAGGTGGCGGGCTGGCCGGACAGGCGGGCGTCGAGGGCGTCATAGCAGCGGGCGATGCGGTCGGTTTCCGTCTTCAGTACCGTGGGTGACGGCACCCCGTCCTCCGCCAGCCGTTCCTTGCTGCGCTTGTAGATTGCATCCATCAGCACGGACGCGATGCCCTCGATCTCGAGCTGCGCCGGTGAGTTGTCCGTCAGCTTGTTGGGGGCCAGCGCATCGATATGGCGGCCAATGATCAGCGTTTCGCAAAGACAGGTACCGTCGTCGAGCAGCAGACCGGGAATCTTGGCGCTGGGACCGGCGGCGACCAGGGTGCTGCGGGCTTCCGGATCCTTCGAGACGTCCAGTTCCTGGATCTTCAGGCCGGAGAAGCGTGCGGCCAGCAGGGCGCGGCGCCCGTAAGGCGAGTTATGGGCGTGCAAGAGTTTCAAGTCGGTCTCCCCGATATCATGCGCTGCGCCGCCGCCTGGTGTCGTGGCGGATCAGCCGAAAATGCTCATGCGTCGCACGATAGATCGGGACGCCTGCAACACCAGCGGAAAATGGCGGCCCGGGTGTGCCGGGGCGGTGATGCCATCAAGAGCTGGCATCAAACACCTAGTCGAACGTGATCACCCAACGGCCACGACTGCCGCCGGCTTCCAGTGCCGCGTGGGCCTTGCCGGCGTCTTCCGGCGCCACGGTGCCAGCCACGCGCAGGGTCAGCTTGCCTGCGTCGGCAAGCTGTCGCAGCTGATCGAGCTTCTCGTACTCACCATCATAATTGCGCACCCAGGTCTGGGTGAACCGGATGTCCCGCACGGCATCCTCGGGGCTGAAGCCGCGGATGGCGGTGAACACGCCGCCGTCCCGGATCGCCGGGATCGCCGCCGCGTTCAGCAGTGCGCCGTCAGCCAGTCCATCGACGCCTTCGGGGAAATGCCGGTGAACCTCGGCGGCGAAGTCATCGCTGCGGGGCACAATGATGTCCGCGCCCAGCGCGCGCAGCAGCGCCTCATCCTTCGGTGCCGCGTCGGCGATGACCGTCAGTCCCTCCGTCTTCGCCAGCTGGATGACATAGCCGCCATAGGCACCGGGGCCGCCGGTCACCGCCAGCGTCTGGCCGGGTTCGAGCTCCATCAGGTCGAGGGACAGTCGCGCGGTCAGCCCGTTCATCGGCAGGGTGCAGGCTTCCACATGACTGGTGCCCTTCGGGGCCGCAACCACCGCCCGTTGGTCCAGCACGATCTGCTCCCGATAGGCACCATGGGTGCCGTCCGGGACCACCATCGCCATGACCCTGTCGCCGACGCGCACGCCCGTGGTCACACCGTCGCCCACCTGGTCAATGATTCCGGCGATGTCCATTCCGGGCACGTAGGGCGGCGGGTCCTTCTTCTGTATCCTGGCCCGGCCACCATTGCGCCCCACAATGTCTGTCGGGTTCACTGCGGCTGCATGAACACGTACCCGCACCTGTCCCGGTCCGGCATGCACTTCCGGCACCTCGACCACCTGCAACACTTCCGGTCCGCCATGAACCATCAATCCGACTGCGCGCATGTCCTGCCCCTGTGTGTTTCATTTTTCCGCGATGGTGGAGGGTAGGCAGTTGATGGTCACGGCGCCAGCGCATCATCGGGCATCCCAGGTATTCCCGGGTAACGACTGGGACGGGACGCTTCGGCTGGTCTCGCAGAATGAACCGAAGTATTCTGCCGGATGGTTGTCTGGCGAAAGTCGTCTCAAGAACAAGAAGTCGCGACATGCAAGTGGAACAGGAACACGCCCCGGCCTCGGTGCCGGTTCATCTGGAGGTCGCCACCGCAACATTCGGCGATGTCGGTGCGGCCCTTCGCGCCGGACTGCGCGATTTCGGGCGACGTCCCCTGCTCAGCCTCTTCTTCGGTCTCGTCTACGCCCTGTTCGGCGCGGCACTGATTGCCGGTCTGGCAGCCAACAACCAGATATGGATCGTGATCGCTGCGGCGGTCGGCTTTCCGCTGGTCGCCCCCTTCCTGGCCGCCGGTCTCTACGAGATGTCCAGGCGCCTGAAACGCGATCAACCTTTCACCGCCAGTGACATCTTCGGCGCGATCTTCAGCCAGCAGCGGCGGGAGTTCGGCTGGATGTCGTTCGTTGTCCTGTTCGTCTTCTGGATCTGGGCCTATCAGGTGCGGCTGGTGCTGGCCCTGACCATGTCCAGCCAGGCCGTCCATTCCCTTGATCGCTTCCTGGGTGTGCTGTTCACGACCAGTGAAGGCCTGACGTTCCTTGCCGTCGGCACGGTGGTCGGTGCCGCGCTCGCGACCATCCTGTTCTCGATCACGGTGATCGCGATGCCGCTGCTGCTGGACAAGCGGGTCGATGTTGTCACCGCGATGATCACCAGCGTGAAGACCGTGCTCCAGAGCCCGGCGGTCATGCTCGGCTGGGGCGCGGTGGTGGGCGCGCTGACGCTCGTCGCCATCGCGCCGCTGTTCATCGGCGTGATCGTGGTCTTCCCGGTCCTGGGCCACGCAAGCTGGCACCTCTACGAACGTCTGGTTTCGGAGAGGTGAGCCGGACGGGTTGAGGTCGGACTGCTTACGACTTCGCCGTAAACTCGATCGGCTTGGCCCATTGCACCAGCACGACGCAGCCGTCCGTGGACCAGACATTGTGGCTGCTGCCCGCCGTGTTCACGATCAGGGTGCCTGTGGGGTAGTGGCCGTTGTCGTCGGTCTGGCTGCCTTCCAGCACCAGCACGGTTTCCGGGGCCGGGTGGCGGTGGGCAGGGACGGTGGCGCCGGGCTGGTAGCGCAGCACGGCCAGCGCCGGTTCGCCTTCCAGGATCTTCGCGATCTCGATGCCTTCGCGGAACGGAACGAAGTCGAGGCTGTTCCAGCCACCGTCGAGCATGTCGGGCACGTTGAAGGGAGCGGTCATTGACGGACCTCCTGGGTCAGGTCTCGGATGCCAGGGCGCTGGCGATCAGGGCGGTCGGGGCCGTCCAGCCCACGATCGCCCCCTGGGCGCGGATCATGTCGAGGGTCGCGCGCCTGAACTCGGGAAAGTAGCTGGCCGTGGCGTCTTCCGCCAGCAGGCAATCGAAGCCCCGGTCATTGGCCTCCCGCATCGTGGTCTGGACGCAGACCTCCGTCGTCACGCCCGCGAAGATCAGTTGCGTGATCTCCCGTTCTGCCAGCAGGTCGCC
>CAXBNO010000438.1:0-3408 GCA_963976775.1 uncultured Kordiimonadales bacterium | reverse complement strand
CATTGCAGGCAGCGCCTGAAGCCCGACGAGAGCGAGGCGCTGATCGCGTTCGCTGCGCATATGGCGCCGCACATGACGACGGACGAGACAGAGCCGCGTGATCCCGACGATGCCTATGCATCACTGCTGTCATTCTGGAAATTCGCCGGGAAGCGAAAATCCGAACGGGCGCTTGTCCGGGTCTACAACCCGCGCCTCGACGAGCATGGCTGGAACTCGCCGCACACCATCGTCGAGATGGTCAATGACGACATGCCGTTCCTGGTCGATTCCGTCGTTTCGGCACTGAACCAGAACGGCCATCAGATCCATGGTCTGGCGCATCCCGTCGTCGAGACAGCGCGCGATGCGGACGGCAATCTCTGCAAGCCGGACGAGAACGCCATCACGCATCGGGAAAGTTACATACAGATCGAGATCGGCAGCCTGAGCGACCCGGACGCGCTGTCCGCGATCCGGCAGACACTGTCGAACACCCTCGACGATGTGCGCGTGTCGGTCAGCGACTGGCCGACGATGATGGACAATGCCCGCGCCATCGTCCGTGACCTGGAAGAGAACCCGCCGCCGCTGGAAGGAACGGAAGTGGCCGAAGGCAAGGCGCTGCTGGAATGGATGATCGCCGACCATTTCACCTTCCTCGGCTACCGCGAGTACGACTACGAGGCGAGTCAGGAGAGCGAGCGGCTGGAGATCGTGCAGGGCACCGGCCTCGGCCTGCTGCGCAGTTCCGAACGCCGGGTGATGAACCGTCATTCCGGTGGTCCCACCCTGTCACCTGAAGTCCGGGAGTTCCTGCAACGCCCCGAACTGGTCATCGTGACCAAGACCAACTACCGCAGTCCGGTGCACCGTCCGGTCCACCTGGACTACATCGGCATCAAGCGCTTCGACCCCAAGGGCGATGTGGTGGGGGAGCGGCGTTTCGTCGGCCTGTTCACCTCCGCGGCCTACAACCGGACCCCGCGAGAGATCCCCTACCTCCGTCGCAAGGCCGACCGGGTCCTCGCACGGGCGGGGTTCGACCGCCGTGGCCATGCCGGCAAGGCGCTGGTCAATGTCATCGACACCTACCCGCGCGACGAACTGTTTCAGGTTTCCGAGGACGAGCTGCACGACACGGCGCTGGCCATTCTGGCGCTGCAGGAACGCCCCCGTATCCGCCTGTTCGTCCGCCGCGACCGGTTCCAGCGGTTCTATTCCTGCCTGATCTTCATTCCGCGCGACCGCTACGACTCCGAGTTGCGACGCAAGTTCGAGAAGATACTGGCCAAGGGGTTGGGGGGCCGGATCTCCGCCTTCTACACCCAGATCGGTGACTCCGCGCTTGCCCGGCTGCACGTCATCGTCGGGGGCAGCCCGGATGGAGCCGGGGTCGAGTACGCGGTGCTGGAACAGCGCCTGGTCGAGGAGGCGCGTTCCTGGGACGACGCCCTGGCCGAGGTGATGACCGACGCGCATGGGGAGGAAGCAGCATCCCGGCTGCTGCAGCGCTATGGCAGGGCCTTCAACTCCGCCTATCGGGAGGAATTCTCGCCCGGCATGGCGCGGATCGACATCGACCGGATCGAGCGCTCCGCAGAGAATCGCCTCGGCATCAACCTCTATCGCAAGGTGGAGGATGACGACGACATCGTCCGCCTGAAACTGTTCCGGAAGGGCCCGGCGCTGGCGCTGTCCGACGTGCTGCCGATGCTGGAGAACCTGGGACTGCGGGTCCTGTCCGAGCAGACCTATCCCGTGGGTGACCCGGTCGAGCCGCTGTGCTGGATCCATGACTTCCGCATGGAGAGCCTGTCGGGTCAGGCGCTGGCCCTGTCCGGTGTCAAGGCGGGGTTCGAGGACGGCTTCCTGTGCATCTTCAATGGCGAGACGGAGGATGACGGTTTCAACGGGCTGATCCTCAGCCTGGGCCTGACCGCACCGGAAGTGACCATGCTGCGGGCCTACTGCAAGTTCCTGCGCCAGGCCGGTATCCAGTTCAGCCAGGAATACATGGAGGACACGCTGGCCGCGAACCCGGCCATCACCGAACTGCTGGTGGAGTTGTTCCGCGTCCAGTTCGATCCGGCCGCAGAGGGTGATCGCGACGATCTTTCCGAGACTATCGTGGAATCCGTCGAGGTGCTGCTGAACGACGTCGAGAGCCTGGATCAGGACCGTATCCTGCGCCGGTTCCTGAACGCCATCCGCTCCACCCTGCGCACCAGCTTCTACCAGCGGCTCGATGACGGCAGCGCCCGCGCCTACGCCTCCTTCAAGTTCGACAGCCAGGCGCTGGAGGAACTGCCCCTGCCCCGGCCCTTGCGGGAGATCTTTGTCTACAGCCCACGCTTCGAGGGCGTGCACCTGCGCGGCGGACTGGTGGCCCGTGGCGGTCTGCGCTGGTCGGACCGGCGGGAGGATTTCCGCACCGAGGTGCTGGGTCTGGCGAAGGCGCAGATGGTGAAGAATTCCGTCATCGTGCCCACCGGATCGAAGGGCGGCTTCGTGCCGAAGAACCTGCCTGCCAGTGGCGATCGGGAGGCCATTCAGGCCGAAGGCATCGCCTGCTACCGCAACTTCATCTCGTCGCTGCTCGACATCACCGACAATATCGTCGAGGGCGCGATCGTGCCGCCGAGGGACGTGGTGCGCCGCGACGGTGATGATCCCTATCTGGTGGTCGCCGCCGACAAGGGCACGGCCACCTTCTCCGACTATGCCAACCAGGTCGCAGTCGATTACGGCTTCTGGCTGGGTGATGCGTTTGCCAGCGGTGGTGCCGCCGGGTATGACCACAAGAAGATGGGCATCACCGCTCGTGGTGCATGGGAATGCGTGAAGCGGCATTTCCGGGAGATGGGTACGGATATCCAGACCCGGCCCTTCACCGCAGTTGGTGTCGGCGACATGTCCGGTGACGTCTTCGGCAACGGCATGCTGCTGTCGGAGCAGACGCTGCTGATCGCCGCCTTCGACCATCGCCACATCTTCATCGACCCGACACCCGACGCTGCTGCCAGCTTCGCCGAACGGCAACGGCTGTTCGACCTGCCGCGGTCGAGCTGGGAAGACTATGACAAGGCGAAGCTGTCCGCCGGGGCCATGGTGATCGACCGCAAGGCCAAGCGGGTCACACTGACGCCGGAGGCACAGAAGGCGCTGGATATTGTCGCGGTGGAACTCAGCCCGTTCCAGCTCATCCAGTGCATTCTGCGCGCGCCGGTCGACCTGCTGTGGTTCGGCGGCATCGGCACCTACGTGAAGTCAACCGACGAAAGCCATGGTGATGTCGGCGACCGCGCCAGCGACATGATCCGCATCGACGCCGACGAGCTGCGGGTGAAGGTGGTGGGCGAAGGGGCCAATCTGGGCATCACCCAGCGCGCCCGGATCGAGTTCGCCCAGCAGGGCGGGCTCATCAAC
>CAXBNO010000437.1:0-3410 GCA_963976775.1 uncultured Kordiimonadales bacterium | reverse complement strand
ATGGCCAGCAGGGTGGTGAAGGTGAGTGCGCCCGCGACCTGGGTCAGGTTGTTGTCACCGAAGCGCGTCAGGACATAGCGGGAAAATCCGCCCGTCACCTTCCACGCGATGGTTGCCAGATGGATGGCCTTTTCACGATCCACTGCTTATAAGTTCCCGAAGTCGTTAACAGACGAATCCGACGGCTACCCTGGCGTGGTTTGCGCGCGGGTGGCCTGTCGCGAAGATAGCGGATACCTTGCGTTCTGCATCACCGACAGTCGAGGGGCTTTGAGCGGAATGAGTAACAGCACGGGGCTGATGGCCGGCAAGAGGGGCCTGATCATGGGTGTCGCGAACGATCGCTCCATCGCCTGGGGGATCGCCCGCGCGGCAGCGGATGCCGGTGCCGAACTGGCCTTCACCTATCAGGGTGACGCGCTGAAACGGCGTGTCGTACCACTGGCCCAGTCGATCGACTGTGATTTCGTCATGCCCTGCGACGTGACGGATGAGGCCAGCATCAACGATCTGTTCGCCGAGATCGAACGGAAGTGGGGCAAGCTCGACTTCGTCATTCATGCCATCGCCTATGCCGACAAGGACGAACTGAAAGGGCGCTACGTGGATACCAGCGCCGGGAACTTCCGCAATTCGATGCTGATCAGTTGCTATTCCTTCACGGCCATCGCCAACCGCGCCGAACCACTGATGACCGATGGCGGCAGCATGGTGACGCTGACCTATTACGGTGCCGAACGGGTGATGCCGCATTACAACGTCATGGGCGTGGCAAAGGCGGCGCTGGAGGCGAGCGTGCGCTATCTGGCGGTTGATCTGGGACCGAAGAATATCCGGGTCAACGCGATCTCGGCCGGCCCGATCAAGACCCTGGCTGCGTCCGGTATCGGCGACTTCCGCCAGATCCTGCGCTGGAACGAGCTGAACGCGCCCCTGAAGCGCAATGTCACCATCGAACAGGTCGGCAATTCCGCGCTGTTCCTGATCAGTCATCTGGGCGAGGGCGTGACCGGAGAGATCCTGCACGTTGATTCGGGCTATCATGTCGTGGGCATGAAAGCCGTCGATGCGCCCGACATGACCGCCTGACGCTGCCGGTTCCATGTCACACAACAGCTTCGGTCACCTGTTCCGGATGACAACCTGGGGGGAGAGCCACGGCCCCGCCCTGGGTTGTGTCGTTGACGGCTGTCCGCCGCTGATCGCGCTGGACGAAGCCAACATTCAGGTCTGGCTCGACCGGCGGCGTCCGGGCCAGAGCCGCTTCACCACCCAACGGCGGGAACCGGACGCAGTCCGCATTCTCTCCGGTGTGTTCGAGGGGCAGACCACGGGCACGCCGATCAGCCTGATGATCGAGAACGTGGACCAGCGCTCGAAGGACTATTCCGACATCAGCGGCAAGTATCGCCCCGGCCATGCCGACTTCACCTACATGACCAAGTACGGCATCCGCGACTATCGCGGTGGCGGACGGTCTTCCGCGCGGGAGACGGCATCGCGCGTCGCCGCCGGTGCGGTGGCCCGCAAGGTGCTGGGCTCTGGTGTCAGCGTGCGCGGCGCACTGGTGCAGGTCGGCGACATCGCCATCGATCGCGATGCCTGGGACTGGGACGTGGTGGACCGCAACCCGTTCTGGTGTCCCGATCCGCAGACGGCGGAGCGCTGGGAGACCTATCTGGACGGCATCCGCAAGGCGGGCAGTTCCGTCGGCGCGGTGATCGAGGTGGTGGCGGAGGGGCTGCCTGCCGGACTTGGCGCGCCGATCTACGGCAAGCTGGATCAGGATCTGGCCTCCGGCATGATGTCGATCAACGCCGTGAAGGGCGTCGAGATCGGGGAAGGCTTTGCGGCCGCTGCCCTGACGGGTGAGGAAAATGCCGACGAGATGCGGATGCAGGACGGCGCACCTGCCTTTCTGTCGAACCATGCCGGTGGCATCCTGGGCGGCATCTCGACCGGTCAGCCGATTGTCTGTCGCTTCGCGGTCAAGCCGACGTCATCGATCCTGCAACCCCGACAGACGGTTGATACTGACGGCAATGATACCGAGATCATCACGAAGGGTCGCCACGACCCCTGCGTCGGCATTCGCGCGGTGCCGGTAGGGGAGGCGATGATGGCCATCGTGCTGGCCGACCATTTGCTGCGCGCCCGTGCGCAGAACCAGACACCATCCGAAGGGGAGTAGGGGACATGTCCCAGCCAGATTACATCCACGCACTTGATGTGCCCGTGCCGAGCGATGCCGAGTTGCCGGAACGGACCCGGAAGTATTTCGAGATCTGCCGGGAGAAGCTGGGGATGGTGCCGAACGTACTCGCTACCTATTCCTTCGACACGGCGAAGCTGGATGCCTTCACCGCCATGTACAACGATCTGATGATGGGTGAGTCGGGCCTGACGAAGCTGGAGCGCGAGATGATCGCCGTGGCCGTCAGTTCCGTGAACAAGTGCTTCTATTGCCTGACTGCGCATGGTGCCGCCGTGCGTCAGCTTTCCGGCGATCCGGCACTGGGCGAGCTTATGGTGATGAACTATCGCGCTGCCGATCTGCCGCCGAAGCAGAAGGCCATGCTGGATTTCGCGACCAAGCTGACGGAAACACCGCAGAAGATGGAAGACAGCGACCGTCAGGCCCTGCGCGACGCCGGTTTCACCGACCGCGATATCTGGGACATCTCCGCGACGGCGGCCTTCTACAACATGACCAATCGCATGGCGAGTGCCATCGACATGATGCCCAACCCCGCCTACCACGCGCAGGCACGCTGAACCCATGGGTCTTGTCGGGCGCTTGCTGCGGGGTATCTGGCTGTTCCTGAAGGCAGGTGTCTTCGTGATCGGACTGCTGGTCATCGCCGGTATCGTTGCCGCGCTGACCCTTGCGCCCTGGGAACGGACCGTGGGGGAGCTGCCCGACAGTGCGGTGCTGGATATCGCGATTGTCGGGAACCTGCCCGAAAAGCCGTCCAGTGGGGATTTCGCCAGTTTCGTGCGCGGCGACGCGATGACGCTGACCCGACTGGTGCGGGTGCATCCGGGCGCTCGACATGGACCTTTCGCTGGCAGAGCTGGGCCAGACGGACGTGGAGGCGCTGCTGCCCGCAATAAGGCGCTTCCAGGAGGCTGGAAAGCCGACGCGGGTCTTTGCCGAGAGCTATGATCTCGCGCGCTATCGCCTAGCCAGTGGCTTTGACGAGATCTGGATTTCGCCATCCGGCGAGTTTGCGGTCATCGGCGTGGCGCTGGAAATGCCCTATGCGGGTGAACTGGCCGACGACCTGGGAATCAGGCCGCAGATCGAGGCGCGCCGTGACTACAAGACCGCCGCCGACGTCATACGTCGCCGCGAGATGCAGGGTCCGGTGCGTGCGGCTTTTGCCGAACTGGTGGCGGATGTTCACCGC
>CAXBNO010000436.1:0-3411 GCA_963976775.1 uncultured Kordiimonadales bacterium | reverse complement strand
AGCCGTGTGCGCATGCAGGTGGATTCGAAGCCCGAGGAGCTGGAACTGCTCGACCGGCGGGTGATCCAGTTGAAGATCGAGCGTGAGGCGCTGACCAGGGAAAGCGATCAGGCATCGAAGGACCGGCTGCAGAAGCTGGAAACCGAACTGGCCGACCTGGAAGAGGAAAGCCGCGCGCAGACCGCGCGCTGGCAGGCCGCGAAGGACAAGCTGGGCGAGGCGCAGCACGTCAAGGAAGAGCTGGACCATGCCCGCAACGACGTCGAGGACGCCAAGCGGCGCGGCGATCTGGCCCGTGCCGGTGAACTGACCTATGGCCTGATCCCGGAACTGGAGCGGAAGCTGGCGGAGGCGGAGGGCAAGTGCGCCCCGGCTGGTGTCCGCGAATCGGTGACGGAGGAAGACATTGCCATCATCGTCAGTCGCTGGACCGGCGTGCCGGTGGAGAAGATGCTGGCCGGTGAGCGCGAGAAGCTGCTGCAGATGGAAGCGCGTATCGGCGAGCGGGTGATCGGTCAGGAAGAGGCGATCCGGGCCGTGGCCCATGTTCGACGATGACCAGGCCATGGTCCGCATCGACATGTCGGAATACATGGAGAAGCATGCGGTTGCCCGCATGATCGGTGCCCCGCCGGGCTATGTCGGCTACGACGAGGGCGGTGCCCTGACCGAGGCCGTCCGCCGCAGGCCCTATCAGGTGATCCTGTTCGACGAGGTCGAGAAGGCGCATCCGGATGTCTTCAACGTGCTGCTGCAGGTGCTGGATGATGGCCGCCTGACGGACGGGCAGGGTCGCACGGTCGATTTCCGCAATACCCTGATCATCATGACCTCCAACCTGGGCAGCGAGCATCTGGCGGCACTGGGTGCGGAAGATGACACCATCCTGGCCGAGGCTCAGGTGATGAAGGCGGTGCGGGACCACTTCCGCCCCGAATTCGTCAACCGGCTGGACGAGATCATCCTGTTCCACCGTCTTGCGCGGTCGCACATGGGCGGAATCGTGGATATCCAGTTGCGCCACCTGCGGGATCTGCTGGCGGAGCGGAAGATCGAACTGGTACTGGACGAGGCCGCCCGCGACTGGCTGGCCGAAGCCGGTTACGATCCGGTCTATGGTGCCCGTCCGCTGAAGCGCATCATCCAGCGCGAACTTCAGAATGCACTGGCGGAGCGCATCCTGGCCGGAGAGATCGCCGACGGAACCACCGTGGAAGTCCATGCTGGACCGGACGGGCTGACGTTCGAAAGGTCGAAAGCCGTCGAGGCAGCCTGACCCCAAAACCAGATTGCCGTCCGTTTCCCGCCCTTCTCCGTCGCCGGACAAGGGCGGGTCATGGACGGCGTCGGCTCGCGTGACCGCAGCGCATTTTGCGGAAATCCTGCCTGAAGTTCATCCGGTTCCGGACAAGTCCGTTGCCTGACACTGCCAGCGGGGCATAGACTGTCCTCAAGCTGCATGGTTCCAATGAATGCCTTGCAGACTGACGGAATATGATTAAGTTGGCCGGGGCGGGAACCATGACCCATCCGTATCCGACGAAGACGCGGGAATTTCAGAATCACCATTTTGATTCAACGATCTGGAATGATTTCACGTTTCGGGATGATGACATCATCATTTCGACCTATGCAAAGTCCGGAACGACCTGGGTTCAGCAGATTGTCAGCCAGTTGATCTTCAATGGTGAAGAAGGGCTGCCCGTAGCCGAGATGTCGCCCTGGATGGACCTGCGGGTTCCGCCCAGGGACGTGAAACTCCCGGAGGTCGAGCAGCAGAGCCACCGTCGTTTCCTGAAGACGCATCTGCCCGTGGATGCGCTCGTCTTCTCTCCCGAGGCCAGATACATCTATATCGGTCGGGACGGGAGGGACGTCGTCTGGAGCATGTACAACCACCACACCAACGCGAACCAGTTCTGGTACGAGGCACTGAACGATACGCCCGGCCGTGTCGGGCCGCCCATCGAACCGCCGCCCGACGACATCAGGACCTACTTCGATGACTGGATGTCGAAGGACGGGCATCCCTTCTGGCCGTTTTGGGAGAATGTCCGGTCGTGGTGGGAAATCCGCGATCTGCCGAATGTCCTGCTGATCCATTTCGAGAGACTGAAGACGGACATGCCGGGCGAGATTCGCCGGATTGCCGATTTCATCGGCACACCCATCGACGAAGCCAGATGGGAAGCCATTCTGGAGCATTGCAGCTTCGACTACATGAAGGCCAACGCGACGGCGAGCGTTCCGCTCGGCGGTGCTTTCTGGGATGGCGGTGCCGAGACCTTTGTCCACAAGGGCGTGAACGGGCGCTGGCGGGATACGCTCTCCGCCGCCGAGTCAGCAGCCTACGAGGAACGGGCGCTGCGTGAACTGGGACCGGAATGTGCCGACTGGCTGAAGACGGGAAGCTCGGGGTAACAGGCCAGGGGCCACGAACCGCCTGCGAGCTGGCTTGCAGAACGCGCCGCCAATACCCTTTCCATGATCAGACTGGTGGAATGGTGGCGAAGGCACGCCTCTCAGCCTTCCGGCTTCGGTGCGGGTTCCTTCAGCCAGCTCTTGATGTCGCGGGCGAACAGGCGGCGGGCATCCGGTGACAGATGGCCGAGCCAGCGGCGCAGGCCGCGACGCAGGTCGTCCTCCTCCACCTCACCGTGATGCGCCTGCAACAGCACGTCGCGGTAATCCTCGACCGTATCGAGGCCCCATTCGTTGTCCTTCGCGTCGAAGGCATCGATGCGCGCCTTCACGGACGGAATGCTCAGCACCGCTTCGCTGAGGATCTCCGACTCAAGGTCAAAGCCACCCCACTCCTGCCACCAGGCCGTGCTGCCCTTTCGGCTGAGCAGGTAGTTGTAGACGACCTGGCCCTGGACGCCGCGCGCGCGGAGCCGCGCCTCCTGCTCCAGGCGGGCATTGTCACGGGTCTCGGTCAGGGCGATCTCGGCAACCTTGAACTGGGTCAGGCCCCGCTCGACCCAGACCTTCAGGGCCTCTGCGGGGACCGTGATCTCGCCATGCCGGCGGGCGGGGCCGCCGGATGCGGCAGGGCGGCGGCGACTGCTGTCACCACCGCCCGACCGACGGCCACCCTTGGGGCGTTCTGGGTTCACGCTGCTTCCTTGCTGTTCTTGCGCCGCACGACCGCATCATAGTCCGCGATCAGGGCTTCGCAGATCCGGCCCGGTGTGAAGGCATAGGGTCCGATCTCCCGCACCGGCGTCACTTCCGCCGCCGTGCCGGTGAGGAAGCATTCCTCGAAGTCGGCCATCTCCTCCGGCATGATCCGCCGCTCGATGATCTCGTATCCCCGCTGCTTCGCCAGTGCGATCACCGTCCGGCGGGTGATGCCATCCAGGAAGCAGTCCGGCGTCGGCGTGTAGATCCTGCCGTTGCGGGTGAAGAAGA
>CAXBNO010000435.1:0-3421 GCA_963976775.1 uncultured Kordiimonadales bacterium | reverse complement strand
GAACCCGAGGTACATCGGATTGCGGGTGAACCGGAAAGGCCCGCCCGTTACGAGCACGTCCGGATCCCGGAAAGTGTTGATGTTGGTCCTGACCTTCCTGAAATGCCCCGCACCCCAGACAATCAGCAGGATCCCGGCCACGATCAGCAGGTATCCGACCTCGCTTGCGCCGGGTCCGAGCATGCCCGGTACGGGCATGAGCACGGAGAGCAGCACCTGCGCGATCAGCAGGATCAGTGTCAGCAGCGGCGGCGGCAGCCATTTCATGTTTCATCTCCCCTGTAGTAGCGGAGGTTCATCTCGCCATGGGCGCCTGTAACAGGATAGCCGGGTTTCGTTTCCGTTTGTATCCCCGCACGGGAAGTGTCTATCGGGCGCTGGGGAAAAAGAGCTGCTGTCCGTTCACGCGAAACGCGGCGATTGCGGCCTGACCTGCGGGCGAGAGCAGCCAGTCGATGAAGATCTGGCCGTCTCCGGCCCTGACGCCTGGATGCACTTCAGGGTTCACCAGGATGACGCCATAGGGGTTCTGCAGCGCCGGGTCACCCTCCACCAGGACCACGTGGTCGCCCTTGTTGCCGAAACTGACCCAACTGGCCCGGTCGGTCAGGGTATGGGCATCCATGCCAATGGCGATATTCAGGGTTGCCCCCATGCCGGAGCCGCTTTCCCGGTACCAGTCGCCGTTGTTCCCGCTCGGATCCAGCCCGGCAGCGCGCCAGAGCGCCAGTTCCTTCTTGTGGGTGCCGGAGTCATCCCCGCGCGAGACGAATATCACGCCGGTTTCCGCAATGCGTTTCAGCGCCGCTGCAGCTTGCGATGAATCCTTCAGATCAGCGGGGTCTGTGCGGGGGCCCACGATGACGAAGTCATTCACCATCAGGTCATGGCGTTTCACGCCGTGGCCATCCGCCACAAAGGCATCCTCTGCTGCCCGGGCGTGGACGATAAGCACGTCCCCGTCGCCATTGCGGGCATTGCGCAGCGCCTGGCCGGTACCGACCGCCACCACCCGCACCTCGATCCCGCTCTCCGCAGTGAATTGCGGCAGCAACCAGCGGTAGAGGCCGGAATTCTCGGTCGAAGTGGTGGACTGCACGACGATGAAACGATCGTTCGCCTGCGCCAGCGGGGCAACAAGAGCGAAAATCAACAGGACAAGAATGCGAAGGGTCACAGCAACAGCCTCCCGGCAAGATAGGCGGATGCTTCCGCCGTTTGAGGTTCATCGAAGAATTTGTCCGCAGGTGTCTGTTCCGTGACCCGGCCCCGGTTCAGGAAGATCACGTCGTCGGCCAGGCGCCGTGCCTGCCCGACATCATGGGTGACAAGAACCACGGTCACGCCCCGCGCCTCCGCCTGACGAATCAGGGTCTCGATCATGCGGGTGGCATAGGGATCGAGGTTGGCGGTGGGCTCGTCGAGCAGCAACAGGTCCGGGACGGCGGCAAGAGCGCGCACAATGGACAGCCGTTGCTGTTCACCCGATGAGAGCACGCGCGCGGACCGTTGAGCCAGCGCGCGCAGTCCCGCGAGGTCGAGCAGTTCCACCAGCATGGCCGCGCGCTCCGCCCTCGGCACACCATAGGTCTTCAGCGCATGGCGCAGGTTGCCGGCGACGGAGCGGCGCAGCAGCATCGGGCGCTGGAACACGATGGCAATGCGGCGCCGACCGGTCGGGGTTACCGGTCCCGACGCATGGCTGAGCGTGCCCGCGGTCGGGTGCAGCAGCCCCTGGATCAGACGCAGGCACAGCGTCTTGCCGGCCCCGTTCGCGCCCATGATGGCCGTCAGGCGTCCCTGGCGGATGCGCAGTGAAACATGGTCCAGCAGGGTGACGCCATCGATGGTGTAGCCGACCCTGTCCATGGTCACGGGCAGTACCGAGTCCGGTCCCCGTGCCGGGGTCAGGGCGCGGCGACCAGTGGTGACGAATGCGTCAGACATGCCGTGCCACACCCTGTGTTCCGCGCAGCGCCATCAGCGCGCCGTTGACGGTCAGCGCGATCAGCATCAGCACCAGACCCAGCCCGACGGCGATCGCCAGGTTGCCTTTCGATGTCTCCAGCGCGATGGTCGTGGTCATGACGCGGGTGACATGGTTGATGTTACCGCCGACCATCATCACCGCGCCGACCTCCGCCGCCGCACGGCCGAACCCGGCCAGTGCCACGGTCAGCAGCGACAGCCGCGCGTCGTAGAGCAGGGTGAGTACCGCGCCCATGGTGGTGATGCCCATGCTGCGCAGTTGCTCGTCATATTCCTGGTGCATGTCGGCAATCACCTGCCGCGACAGGGCAACAATGATCGGGGTTACCAGAACGGTCTGGGCGATGATCATGGCCGTCGGCGTGTAGAGCAGTTCCAGCGGCCCCAGTGGCCCGGCCCGCGACAGCAGCAGATAGACCAGCAGACCGGCCAGCACCGGCGGCAGGCCCATCAGCGAATTGGTGACCACGATCAGCACGCTGCGCCCCGGAAACCGCGCGATGGCCAGCAGCGCCCCCAGCGGCAGACCGATCAGGCAGGCGAGCGCCACCGCCGTCAGGCTGACCTGCAGGGACAGGGAGACTATCTCCCACAATGCGGCGTCACCGACGGCGATCAGGCGGAAGGCTTCTGCAATTGCGTCACCCATCTTGTGGTCCGCTGCCTGTTCTTTCGTGATGTTCCCCTGTTTCTCTCACATTTCCGCATGGTCGGCCACGCTTCCGAAAGCGTCGACAACGGTCCCCTGTGCGACGGACATGCCTGTTCCCCTGTGGACAGGACAGTCCGCGCGGCCTTCAATGTCGTCTGCTGATGCCGGGGAGGATGGATCATGGCACTCGTGACACGACAGGATGACAATGGACTTGCGATACTCAGTCTCAACAGGCCGGAGGCGCTGAACGCGCTGTCCCCCAGCCTGTTCGTGGAACTGGACGCCCATGTGCAGGCCCTGAACGAACAGTCGGACGAGATCGGCGTGGTGATCCTGCGCGGTGAGGGACGGTCGTTCTCCGCCGGCAATGACCTGAAGGCGATCCAGAGCGGCGACGTGCCGCCGGTGCCGACGTTCCAGTCGTCCACCATCGACCTGATCGAGAACCTGCCGCAGCCGGTGATCTGCGCCGTGCAGGGCCATTGCTACACCGGGGCGCTGGAACTGGCGCTGTCCGCCGACCTGATCGTGGCCGGAGAATCGGCGAAGTTCTGCGATACCCACGGCAAGTGGGGCATGTCACCGAAATGGGGCATGAGTCGCCGCCTGCCACAGCGGGTCGGCGTGCAGCGGGCCAAGCAGATGATGTATTCGGGTGCGCCGGTCTCTGGCGCGGAGGCCGTGGCCATCGGCCTGGCGCTGGAATGCGTGGCCGATGCGGACCTGCTGGATCACGTCACGGCGATGGCCAGGTCATTCCTGGAGAATTCCTGGTTC
>CAXBNO010000434.1:0-3438 GCA_963976775.1 uncultured Kordiimonadales bacterium | reverse complement strand
CCCAGCGTGGCCTGGGTCACCTGCGGGCGCGCATGGGTCTCGGACACGAAGCTTTCGGTGCGCGACGAGGTCCAGCGCACGGGCCGCTGCAGCTTCGACGCGGCCCAGACAATTGCCGCCTGTTCGGGGTAGGCAAAGAACTTCGGGCCGAAACCGCCACCAACGTCGTGGGTGACGACGCGCAGCTTCTCCTTCGGCCAGTGCAATGCATTGCGGGCGATCTGATAGTGCAACAGATGCACGCCCTGACTGGCGCTGGTCAGTTCGATCCGGTCGTTTGCCGGATCAGGCCGCGCGACCACGGCACGCCCCTCCAGCGCCGCGCCACAGATCCGCTGGGTCCTGAGCCGTACCGAGACCGTATGTGGCGCGGACGCGATGGCGTCCGCCGTGCCCTCCGCGTCGCCCGCGCCCCAGTCGAAGATCATGTTGTCCGGTGCCACATCGTGCAGGGCAGGGGATTCGGTTCCCGCCTCCGTCACCGCGCCCAGATCCTCGATCTCGAACCAGACCAGATCGGCGGCATCGCGGGCTGCGGCCATGCTTTCCGCCACGATCAGCGCCAGGGGCTGGCCGACATGGTGCACATGCGTCCGGGGCAGGATCGGGCGATAGGCCTCGATCATGCTGGTGCCGTCCCGGTTGGTGACCGGTGCCGTCGTCTTCAGGGTGCCGAGGCCGTCTGCCGCTGCGTCCTCTCCGGTCAGGATCGCAACAACGCCAGGCACGGCACGCGCGTCATCCAGGGTGGCGGACAGGATGCGCCCATGAGCCACTTCGGCGCGAATGAACAGGCCGGTCAGATCACCCTCCGCCGCAAGATCATCGGTGTAGCGGCCCGCGCCACGGATGAAGCGGCTGTCTTCCCGCCGCGTGGCGCTGGTCCCGATTCCGTCGAGCATCTTCGTCATTGCAATACGCGCTCCCTGTCGGGGTCAGTTTCCAGAAGTGCCATCGGATTGCCGATGATTTCCCGCACCAGTTTCAGGCGGATGGCGCGGGCGAAGTCAACATAGTTGGTTGCGGTGATCAGGAACGATCCCGGCCCGACGATCAGATCGGACCGGTAGTAGATATCCAGCCTCGGTTCCTCGTTCAGGATGGCGATGCCATTCACCGTGACATAGGCGGCACGCGCCATCTCGCGCGCTTCGCGTGGCAGGATGCCGTCATTGCTGCCCCCGTCGCCTGAAACATCAATCACGCGTCTGCGTACATCGAAATCCAGGCTGTCGAACAGTTTCAGGCCCTCGATCACGGCCTCGCCGAGCGCTGTCCGACCGCCCTTGACCAGCCGCTTCGTATCCGCGATCTGCCGGGCAAGCTGTTCGATGTCCTCATCCCGGCGCAATATTGTCCAGGGAATGGCCTGCACCTGCTCCCCCTGCCCGGACCATTGCATCAGGGTCACCGCCATTCCCAGCGGCGCGCCACTGCGCATGGCCTGAACCACCGATTCATGGCGAAACGCGTTGGCCAGCCCCAGCATCTGAAGCCTGTACTCCGCATTGTCGACACTGGTTGAAGTATCGATCGCCAGCACGAGGGCCAGGTCGATCCGCCGATCCGGCTGCGCCTCCGTCGGGCGCGCGAGAGAGGTGAGCGTGACAAGGAAAATCGCCAGCGCGAGCAGCACGAAGGGGGAGGTACGCATGATGCCCCGAGTGTCGCCCTGACCAGCAGGCACGGTAAAGCGGTTTCTCGGTATCAGACCGTCAGGCCGAACCGGCGCAGGAAAAGCTCCAGCGAAACCAGGGTCCAGATCAGCTTCTCGTGGTTCTGGCGTCCCCGGTTGTGTTCAGCCAGCATCCTTTCCAGTTCACCACGGTCATAGAGGTCTCGGCTGCGCGAATCCGTCCCGGTCAGGTGATCGTGGACCCAGTCCCGCATGGAAGTCCGGAACCAGTCGTTCACCGGCACGCGGAAGCCGACCTTCGGGCGTTCCAGGATCTCCGCAGGCAGAATGCGTTTCATGCCCTGACGCAGCAGCCACTTGTCCTCCCCCCCGCGAATACGACAGTCGTCGGGCAGGCGGGAGACGAGGGCCGCCAGCTCGTGATCCATGAAGGGCATCCGCCCCTCGATGGAGGCGGCCATGGTCATGCGGTCGCCCCGTTCCAGCAGGTTGTCGGGCAGCCAGGATGTCTGGTCGAAGTACTGCAGGCGGCGCAGCGCGCTCGTGCCCGGTGCCGTCCGGAACGGAAAGCTGTCGGGGGCCGTGCGGTTCAGGTCATCATCGGCAGGTCCGGCCAGCAGGCGCGCGGTGGCATCCGGTCCCAGCGCACCGAACCAGCGCGGGAAGCGGTCTTCGACGGCACGCTGGTCCAGACTGTCGAACAGGGTCTTCACCCGGCGGAACGCATAGGGCAGGGCGCTGACCAGGGGACGTATCAGGCCCCGGTGCAAGGCGCCGGGCATCAGCGCGTGGTAGCGGCTGGCGTACCGCTCGAAACGGTGCTTCGGATATCCGGCAAGGATCTCGTCGGAGCCTTCGCCGGTCAGCACCATCTTCACGGTCCGCGATGCCTCCACCGACAGCAGGTAGATCGGGATGTCCGAGGGTTCCGCCACGGGGGCATCGCGGTAGCCGATGAGGTTCGGCAGGTGGTCCATCAGGGTATCGGCGGAGACCTCCAGCTCATGATGGCTGGTGGAGAACTGTTCGGCGATGTCGCGGGCGTAGCGCAGTTCGCTGTATTCGCCTTCCCTGAAGCCGACCGAGAAGGTGCGGACAGGCAGCTCGCTCCGCGCCGCCATCAGGGCGACGATGGCAGAGGAGTCGATGCCACCGGACAGGAAGGCACCGAAAGGTACATCCGAGGCCATGCGCAGACTGACGGAATCCTGCAGCACATCCATGAAGGCGCTGACCGGATCATCCGTTTCAAGCGGCGACTGCGGTGCGCCGTCGGGCGGCGACCAGTAGCGGCTGACCTTCAGCGATCCATCCTGCCAGACGGCCACCGAGGCGGGTGGCAGCTTCTCGATGCCTTCGAAGAAGGTGTCCGGCCCCGGAACATAGCGATAGTTCAGGTAGGACGGGATGACGCCCGTGTTCAGCCGTGGAGTGTAACCGGGGATAGCCAGCAGCGCCTTGATCTCGGAGGCAAAGAAGGTGCTTCCGCCCTGCCGCAGCAGGAAGACCGGCTTCTTGCCGAAGCGGTCGCGGGCGACAGTCAGCCGCTCCGCCTCATGCTCCCAGACCATATGGGCGAACATGCCGCGCAGGTGGCGCACTGCGTCCGGTCCCCAATGGGCGTGTGCAGCCAGCACGACCTCCGAGTCCGACGTGGTCTCGAACCGGTAGCCGACCGCCTTCAGTTCCTCGCGCAGGGTGATGTAGTTGTAGACCTCCCCATTGAAGACCATGGAGAGGCGACGCCCGTCCGGCGCAGTGTAGTGCATCGGCTGGTCGCCGGGGGTCAGGTCGATGATTGC
>CAXBNO010000433.1:0-3447 GCA_963976775.1 uncultured Kordiimonadales bacterium | reverse complement strand
GATTCGGCCGGGCAGGCGGCAAAGGCATCGGCATCGATGCGCAGGAAGTCGAGATCCGGTTCGGCCTTGTCGACGGCGGTCTTCACCGCGCCGAGAATGTCGGGGCGCCATGTCTCCAGTTCGCCCAGCAGGACATCGGCCCGGGCCACAAACATGCCGCTGTTCCAGAGGTAGTCGCCGCTGGCGACATATTCCTGCGCCGTGGCCAGGTCCGGTTTCTCCGCGAACCGCGCCACCTTGTGCGCGTCGCCCGAGATCACCGCCCCGGCCCGGATATAGCCATAGCCGGTGTTGGGGCCGTCGGGCCGCATGCCGAAGGTCACGATGTGGCCCAGATCAGCGAGCGTGATCGCCTCAGCCAGGCGGGCGCGGAAGGTTTCACGGTCCAGGATCACGTGATCAGCCGGCAGCAGCACGATGATCGCGTCCTTGTCCAGCCCGCTGCAGTAGTGCGCGGCGGCGGCGGCGGCGGGGGCCGTGTTGCGGCCCACCGGCTCCAGCATCACGGTCAGCGGCGGGCGGTCGATGGCGTGAAGCTGCTCGGCCACGATGAAGCGGTGGTCATTGTTGCAGATCACCATGGGCGGCCGCAGGCTGCCATCCTCCGGCAGGCGCAGCGCGGTTTCCTGCAGCATTGTCGCATCACCGCCCAGCGCCAGAAGCTGCTTCGGATAGAGCTTGCGCGAGAGGGGCCACAACCGGGTGCCGGACCCACCGGACAGCAGGACGGGAAAGATGCGCTGGTCAGTTGGAGCGGTCATGATGGAGCCTCGTGCTGCTCAGGGACAGGCGGCGGAAGGTAAGGCGGGCGTCACCCCGATCATTGGCGGACCGGTGACAGATTGACAAGCGCCACGCCCATGACGACCAGCACCATGCCGACGATCGCCACCGGACCGAAGGTCTCCCCGAACAGGGGCCAGGCGATCAGGGCGGCGGAGGGCGGCACCAGGAAGAACAGGCTGGCGACCCGCGAGGCAGCGCCCTGACGGATCAGCACCATCAGCAGCGTGATCGCCCCGAACGACAGGACGATGACCAGCCAGGCCAGCGCGATCATGAACTCCGGCGTCCAGTTGACGACGCGGGTCTCGAAGATGAAGGCCATGGTCGTGGTCATCAGGAATGCCGCCCCGAACTGGATGGCGTTGCCGGTTCTGAGGTCCATCGCCGTGCAGAATCGCTTCTGATACAGCGTCCCCAGCGTGATGCCGAACAGGGCGACGATACACAGGCCCATGCCAAACGGTGTGCCGAGACCCAGCCCGAGCTTCTGCTCCACCACCAGTCCCACCCCGGTGAGCCCCAGCAGGAACCCGGCCCACTGACGGCGCGTCACCCGCTCCCCCAGGACAGGCCCGGCGAGGATGGCGGTCAGGATCGGCTGGATACTGACGATCAGGGCGGAGGTTCCGGCCTCCACCCCGTCATGGATCGCCGCGAACACACCGCCCAGATACATCCCGTGCAGCAGGATACCGACAACGGCCAGATGCGCGATCTGCCGCCAGTCCCGGGGCCAGGCGGCACGGAAGACAAGCGCGACCAGGGTCAGTCCGGCAGCAACGATGGCAAAGCGGATGGCGAGGAATGTCATCGGCTCCGCATGAGGCAGCCCAAGCTTGCCGCCGATGAAACCCGTCGACCAGAGGAACACGAACAGCGCCGGCATCAGCACGGTCGTGGCCAGTGTGGCGGAAGCAGTATGGGGTGCGGAACTCATGCGCGCTGCATAGAGCAACCGGCACTGTTTGGGAACGCTGCAGGTTTGACCGGGGGCTTCAGGGAGCGGGTCGGTGCAGTGCCATCGCCCATGGCGACCTACCGAAGCGGCTGCATGACCATGGTGCCGATGGCACCGGGCTCGATATCCTCCGCCCTGAGGGACATGGGGATGTAGTCCACCTGCCGCCAGCGTTCGGCAAAGTCGTCGTAATGCGGCGACAGCAGATGCCCCGACTGCCCCGTGGAGTGCATGTAGAGCGACGCATTCAGGTTGTCGAGATTGTAGAGCGCGCGCAGCGACGCCGCATGACCGGTGGTCATCGGACCTTCCGGGCTGGTGGGACGCCCATGCGCCACATTGACGGTGAAGGAACCACCGCCCACGGGCACCGAAACATCAAACACCCGTTTCAGCGGATCAACGCGCCCGAACGGATTGTGCGGGCTGATCGCCCGGTGAATGTCGCCCCAGCGCCAGTCCACCCGGTCGGTGCCGTGCCGCATCTCCAGCCCGGCCATGGCAAGGTCCAGCGCGCGCATGATGATCAGGCCGCAGTTCTCCACCCCGTCAGTCGCCACATCATCACACCAGCGGCTGGCCCCGTTGCGGTCGGTCAGCACGTTGTGGACGAAGGTCGGGCGGAAGCCGAAGACCTGGTCGATCTGATCTCCGGTTTCATCGACGATCAGTTGGCGCACCAGTTCAAGGTACCAGGCAACGAAGATCGTCGGCTCCGTCCGGTCGGCATCCATGTCACCGTCCCAGAGTTTCAGATCCGCCACGATGGTACGCAGATCCTCCCGCTCCGGCGCGATTACCGTCATCAGGGGCTTCATCTGGCGCACGAACAGCGACACCTGATCCGCCTGGATCGACTTGAAGCTCTCGATGGAATGGATCGCCCGCGCGTCCAGAAGATCAGTGATCCGCTGCGCCCGATAGGGGGCCGCCCACTCGTTGGTGATGAACCAGGGATAGCCGTCACCGACGATGCGGTTGTTGGCCGTGACGACATAGCCCTTCGCCGGATTGAAGGTCTGCGGAAGGGCGTCATAAGGGATGTAGCCGACACGCACCGCCTCCGGCTCCCACCCCTTCACCGGCAGCATGCCCTGCCAGTCCGACTGGTCCACGCGCACCGGCACCTTGCCCGCCGCGATGAAGCCGATGTTTCCGGCCACATCGGCATAGACCATGTTCTGCTGCGCGCCGGTGAAGTCGCGCATGGCTTCGCGGAAATCGCGCCAGTTGCGGGCCGGATGGGTGTTGAGGCCGGCTCGGATCGAGAATTCGTCGTCATCCAGGACATGCCAGCGGAATGCCACGACATGACCATCGGGCGCGATGCCCGAAAGCCGCTCCGTCACGTCAGACATCACCGGGCCGTGCCGTGTCTTGCGCACGGTGACGGGTACATCGTCACCGCCGCTGACACGGATGACTTCCTGCACCGTCTCGAACGTCGCCCAGCCGTCTTCCGTCCGGTACTGCGTCGGGTCGTCCGGGTTCACCTGCTCAATGTAGAGGTCCTGCGTATCCGGGAAGGTATTGGTGAATCCCCAGGCGATATGGCGGTTGCGCCCCAGCACCACGAAGGGAACACCGGGCAGGGTCGCGCCGATGGTGGCGTCCGTACCGTCATCCATGGCCGCGAAGTACCAGATGGCGGGTGTCTGCAGGCCAAGATGCGGGTCATTGGCCAGCAGCGGCTTGCCCGTGGC
>CAXBNO010000432.1:0-3450 GCA_963976775.1 uncultured Kordiimonadales bacterium | reverse complement strand
CCTGATAGAACAATTGACAAAATATGCCTCCGACCCGCAGGAGTCCAGCGATTCACCGCCGAACTGTGACCGACACCACCTAACGACCGGCAAGAAACCGGGCAAGATACTGCCAATCAGCTCTGCAGGAATCGGATGCTGCCGTTGGCGATGCGGGCACAGGTCAGATGACCCGAGAAATAAGCACCGGTGTCGACGTTGACCTCCCGGCTGCGCAAGACAGGCGCGTCGACCACCACGTGACCATGCACGACGATGTAGGGATACTCCGGCGCGGGCGTATCGGCTCCCTCACCCCACATCAGGGTTCGCGGCGACTGGACCTCGATTTCCTGCCCAGGATCGATACCCGCGTGACAGAAATGCACGTTGCCTTCCGTATGTGTCAGCCGCGTGGCTTCCAGAAAGTCACGGTGCTTCTCAGGCAACTGCCTGGCGAGCGTGGCTGAGGCTTCGAGCAGCCGACCTTCGGACATGGACTCGGAGACATTGGGGACGCCATAGCTCATCAGCGTCGAAAGGCCACCGAACCGGAGCCAGGCGGCCCCACCGACGGGATCGGACAGGAACGTGAGCATCGCGTCTTCATGGTTGCCGCGGAGGAAGACGGATTCGTTGCGCCAGACCGACCCGATGTCGGTACAGATGTCGAGAACCGCACGCGTTTCGTCGCCACGGTCAACATAATCGCCAAGAAAGACCATGACCGGCGTGTTCGCGCCGGTTTCGGCAACATCTTCCCTGATCAGGTCGATCAGGCGCTTGAGGCAGTCCGCCCGACCATGGATGTCCCCGATTGCGTATATCGTGCGATCTCTTTCCAGCTTCGGGCAGGCCCTATCGGGCACGCGAGACTGTGACTGCCCGTGAGCGGATGGACCGAGAATTAGTGAACGAAGTATGGAACCTATCGCGGACATGCAGGTCCTCGGTTTCCGGAGTTGATTGGGAGAGCCGACTGCGTGGGGTAGTGACAGCGGTCACCTCTGAAGGAAACAGCCTGTGCGGCCCGAAGGCAAGCAATCAGCGCATGGACCACCTCTGGGGGGCGGAAGCCGCAGCCCCATGGGGAAACCGACCTCCCGCGCGGCCGGAAAGATGCCTGCCGGTGGCGGCGTCCACGAATCAGAAGAAGCGTTCCTTGACCCGGACGATGTCGCCGGGCAGCACGACTGTGGTCGGCTTGACCGGTTGGCCTTCGCCATCCGGATCGGCGGCTTCCGGACCGCGCTGGATGGTGATGTCATCCTCGTCGGCTCTCGGAGTATAGCCACCTGCCAGCACGACGGCGTTCAGGACCGTCATGCCCGCACGGTAGGGATAGCTGCCCGGCTCATTCACTTCGCCGAGAATGTAGAACGGGCGGTAATTGAGGACATCGACGCTGACCTTGGGATTGCGCAGGTAGCCATCCAGCAGCATCGCGACAATCTGTGCTTCGGCATCGCGCAGGGAGCGGTTCTGAAGATCGACGACACCGATAAGAGGCATCGAGATCCGGCCATTGCCATCGACCTCGAATTCGCCGGAAAGGTCCTCTTCGCCGAACACCGTGACCCTGAGATTGTCGCCTGGCCCGAGCTTGTACTGCAGACCGGATTGCGCCAGGGCGGCGGTGGATACCAGGGCGAAAACAAGAAGAATGCAACTCAGAAAACTGCGCCGAAACCAGACTACGCAACGCATCTTTGAATTGCCTCCTTCAACTTCAGATCAGGTCCGGGCCTCACGGAAAGCAAAACGGACTGCCCCTTCCGGGACAGTCCGTTTCAGTCAGCTCAGAAGCGTGCAGTAACAGTCGCCTGTACGCGATTTTCGGTGTAGCCGCTGTTTGCAATGTTGGAAATGCGGCGCGCGAAGCTGTACTGGGCACCAACAGAGAAATTGCGGTTGATGTAGTAGTCAGCCTTGGCACGCGCCTGATACCGGTCATCCTCGCGATTGCTCGCACGACCTTCGAAGAGACGGTTCGAATATCCGACGTCACCGCCGAGAACCACGTTTCGGCGCAACTGATGACTGACACCAAGAAGACCGTTCCAGACCAGTTCCGATGAGGCATTCGCATCAGTCGACTGGTCGATCCGGCGCTCAACACGGCCTGTGATCGTGGTGAGCGGAGTCACGTCCCAGGCAAGCACACCATTGACCATGAAGCCATCGACGGAGCCGAACGCATTGTTGTCAAAATTCTCGACGATGTAACCCGCCCCGATCGTGGCTTCAGTCTTTGCGGTCGGGCGATGGGAAATGCCGACTGACGCGGAGAAGATGTCGGAATCGCGCTTCTGCAACACGATCGGATCGACATTGTCGAAATCGATCATCGAGTAGGTGCCCTTGACGAATACATCCGTCTTCGAGCGGAACTCGTAGGCCACCTTGGCTTCCGTATCGATACGCAGGCGATCACGATCATCCTGGGACGCCACACCGCCACCCGTGATCGCGATGTCATCGTAGTCGGAATAGGCAGCACCGGCACCTGCCTCGAACGACACCCGCCCTGCCTTGTAGATCGCCTTCACCTTGCCGGCCATCACGTCGAACGTCGACGGCTCGGCAGCGAGATTGTTGACATTGTTATCACCGCGCGGCTCCGACCCGGCCTTGTAGGACACTTCCGGAAGGATGCGCAGTGCACGTGTCGCCTCGATCGTTCCGCCGAGGCGCGCATCGTAGTCGAAGGTATTGTCATCGTCGTTGTTCTCGTGGAACGCAGCGTTGCCCGTAAGGGATGCCACAACCTCATGCCGCTTGAAGTTCGAGCGGGCGAGGATACCAGGACGGACACGGGCGATCGTGTCATCCTCCGTATTGGTATCCTCAAGGAATGCGTTGTCGGTGTACTCGAGCCCAACCGTCAGGGACGGAAAGACAGTGAAGCTGCCGACCCGCGCGCCATTCGGCTGATATTCCCGAGACTGCGCATGTGCGGCACCGGCAACACTGAGCGCAGCAACCGCGACCAGACTTCCCCAAACAATTTTCATCTCAATCAGCCCCCTCGGACTTATCCGAACTTCGAACTCTCGCCAGAGACCCGATCCATCGGCCTGGCACAAACACTATTCAGGCAACGGAACCCAGCCCCATCAGCTTGGAGTCGGATCCGCTTCGCCGCCCTCGATCGGCTCCTGATCTCCACCGGCATCGGCGACCGCCTGGGTGAGGTCAGCTTCGTCCTGACCGGTCGCGGCAGCAACCTCCGAGACGATCGATTCAATGGATTCGCCCGACGACGTGGCGGCAGCGACGACAATCTGCGCTGACTGCTCCGGCGCGACGACCGCAGCCGCAGAAGCAACCGAGCCGGCCGACACTGCCTCAGGCAGGCCCGGCGAAGCAACGATGAAGCCGACGATCAGAGGCGCTGACTCGATCTGGCTGGCAACCGCAGCCTGGACCACAACGGTGGCCAGCGATGAATCGGCAGCAATCGCAGCCACG
>CAXBNO010000431.1:0-3470 GCA_963976775.1 uncultured Kordiimonadales bacterium | reverse complement strand
GACCTGTTCCGCCGTGGGCATCAGGGCGTCGCGATTGCGCAGCGCCCAGCCGTAGTACTGGACATGTGCGATCTCGATTCGCCGGGCACCCAGCCCGACGGCGAACTGCACCATCTCCCGCACCCGATCGGCATTGCCCCGATGGATGACGGCATTGACGGTCAGCGGCAGGCCGAGGCCGGTCACCTGTGCGGCCAGTTCCAGCTTCCGCACGTGTGAACCCTGCATCCCCGAAACATGATCGGCCCGGTCGGAAATATCCCCCTGAAACGAGATCTGGACATGATCCAGCCCGGCATCGGCCAGTGCCTCCAGCTTTGCCCCGGCGACGTTGATGCCGGAAGTGATCAGATTGGTATAGAGGCCGACATCCCGGCAATGGGCGGTGATCCCGACAATGTCCGGGCGCGCTGTCGGCTCACCGCCGGACAGGTGCACCTGCATGACGCCCAGGGCCGCCGCCTCGGCGAAAACCCGCTTCCAGGTCCCGGTGTCGAGCTCGCCGGAGCGACGGTCGAGGTTCTCCGGATTGGAGCAATAGGGGCAGGACAGCGGACAGCGATGCGTCAGTTCCGCCAGCAGGCCGAGCGGCGGATCGATGGCCGGGCTGTCAGTCATTGCCGGTCAGGTCCAGCAGGCGCTTGTCCGCCAGTCCCTGCAACATGGACTTCACATCCCCGTCGATCCGGGCGCGGTCGGCAGCGAAGGTCCGGGCCAGGTCATCGACAATCACTGCAACGGTGGCGGTGCCATCCACACGTTTCAGGACTTCGTTTGCAATCGGATCGAGCTTCAGTACACGCTCCGGCGCCATCAGTGTGAAACCGCCGCGCGCCTGATCCTCACGCAGCCGCACACCACGCGGCAGGGCCGGAATGGTGTCATCGCCGATCATGGCCGATAGGCGCCCGGCGGGATCATCCCGGGGGCGATATAGGCAGAATACAGCGCATCGAGCTGGGCCCAGAGCACGTTGCACTTGAACGTCAGGGCATCCAGCACGGCCTGCTGCTGATCCGGTCGTACCGCGTGCTCGCGCACGTAGTTCAGGGCGAAATCGGAGTCCCTCGGCGCCTGGGTCAGGCGCTTGCTGAAGTAGGCGAGCGTCTCGGCATCGACGAAATCGTAATTGGCAAGCATCCCGGAAACCCGCTCCGAGATGATCGTCGGCGAGAACAGTTCGGTCAGGGATGAGGCGATGGCTTCCAGCAGCGGCATCTCCGCCACGAAGTGGACATAGGCCTCCACCGCGAAGCGGGTGGCGGGCAGGATGCCAACCATGTCCCGCACGTAGTCGCGGTCCAGCCCCAGACCGGTGGTCAGCCGCAGCCAGCGCTCGATACCGCCATCGTCACCGCCGCGCGGACCTTCGCCCTCATCCTCGCCATCGTGGTCGACGATGCGGCGGCGCCATTCCCGACGCAGCTCGACACTTGGCAGCCGGGCCATCAGCAGGGCGTCCTTCTTCGGGATATGGGCCTGATAGCAATAGCGGTTCAGCGCCCAGGCCTGCACCTGTCCCTTGTTCAGGGCACCATCGTGCAGCAGGCGGTGAAACGGGTGCAGGATATGATAGCGACGGGCACCGATGTCGCGCAGGGCTTCCTCCAGCCCGTCGGGATCGAGGGGCCGGTCGGCGCTTACATACTGTGGCAGTTCAAAGGTATTCATGCAGTCATGGTCATGCTGTCTGTCGGCGTTTCACCCCATCGCGGGGGGACCGGAAACCGGCGCGTGGCCGTTACGATCCTTCACACAGCCGCACCTGGCGGATGTACGCTCCGGCAAAATCAAACGGTGGGCCTGAAACGAAAACGACCGACCGGTTTCCCGGCCGGTCGCCCCGTCAAACGCCAGAACAGGCGCAATCAGAATTCGGCGGGGAAATAACCGTTGATCTCCATGCCGATGCAGATTTCTTCGATACGCGGTGTGGACCAGGCCATGATGTTTTCCTCCATTTTTTTGTTTCAGGGCAGTCGAACTTGCTTGAATGCTACAACACCCGCTCGTCAGTCCCCAAGGACTTTTCTGTTTTGATTCCTATCCAGCGGCTGTGACGGCGCGCTGCGCCATCACGCCAACCAGATGCGCCCGGTAGTCCGCACCGGCGTGGATGTCGCTGTTCAGGTCATCGGCGGAAACCGAAATGCCCTTCAGCGCGTCGGCGGAGAAATTGCCGGACAGTGCCGACTCCATCTCTGGCACGCGGAACACGGCAGGGCCGGCCCCGGTCACGGCAACCTTCACGCCGCCGCTGCCCTTGGCGACGAAGACGCCGACGATGGCATAGCGTGATGCAGGATTCGGGAACTTGGCATAGGCGGCCTTTTCCGCTGTCGGGAACACCACTTCGGTGATGATCTCGTCATCCTCCAGCGCCGTCTCGAACATGCCGGTGAAGAAATCCTCCGCCGCCAGCTCCCGCTTGGTAGTGCGGACCGTCGCACCAAGGGCTACCAGCGCCGCCGGATAATCCGCCGCCGGGTCATTGTTGGCGATGGAACCGCCGATGGTGCCGCGGTTGCGGACCTGCGGGTCGCCGATCCCTTCGGCGAGGTCGGCCAGAGCGGGAATGGCGGCCTTCACATCAGCGGATGCGGCGACATCGGCATGGCGCGTCATGGCACCGATGACGATGCTGTTGCCATCCTTGCGGATCCCCGCCAGATCGCCGAGGCCACCCAGATCGACTACATCGCTGGGGCTGGCCAGACGCTGCTTCAGCGTCGGGATCAGGGTCATGCCACCGGCCATCAGCTTGCCGTCCTCGGCGCCGGCAATGGCCGACTTGGCGGCATCCAGGCTTCCCGGCTTCACATATTCAAAATCGTACATGGTGTCCCCCTTACTCGGCAGCCTGGGCGGTCGCGCCCTGATTGACGATGTTCCAGATCTTCGCCGGTGTAGCCGGCATGTCGATGTGCGTGACGCCATAGTCGCGCAAGGCGTCGACGATGGCATTGATGACCGCGGGCGGTGAGCCGATGGCACCGGCCTCACCGCAGCCTTTCACACCCAGCACATTGTGGGTGCAGGCCGTGACCTCGTGATCCACCGTGAATGACGGCACATCATCAGCGCGCGGCATGCAGTAGTCCATGTAGGAACCACTGAGCAACTGGCCGTTGGAGTCATAGGCCGCATTCTCGAACAGTGCCTGGCCAATGCCCTGCACCAGTCCGCCGTGGACCTGCCCCTCGACGATCATCGGGTTGATGACATTGCCGAAGTCGTCGGTGGCATGCATGGCCACGATCTCGAGTTCGCCTGTCGACGGGTCGATCTCGACCTCGCAGATGTGCGAACCGGACGGGAAGGTGAAGTTCTTCGGATCATAGAACGATGTCTCCTCCAGCCCGGGTTCGAGTTCCTCCAGCGGATAGTTGTGCGGGACATAGGCCGTCAGGGCCACGTCGCCGAACGGTACCGCCTTGTCGGTCCCGGCCACCTTGAAGATGCCATCCTCG
>CAXBNO010000430.1:0-3470 GCA_963976775.1 uncultured Kordiimonadales bacterium | reverse complement strand
TGATCCGCGCCAGTTCCTCCCGCCCCTCCACCAGACCGTTGGCGTCCATGCGGTCGATGCCGCTGGGAAAGGGCGGATGATGCACGAAGATCATGGTTGGCCGGTCAGGCTGTTCCTCCAGACGATCCTCCAGCCAGCCCAGCCGCTCGGCGCAGAGCGCACCCGCCGTCTCGCCCGGGATCTGGCTGTCCAGCGCGATCAGACGCACGGAAAGATCCTCCACCGTGTACTGCACGAACCCCCCGGTGCCGAGATAGGCATGATCGTCGAAGACCAGACGCAGGTCGTCGCGGGCGTCATGGTTGCCGACCATCAGCCAGATCGGGACCTGAAGCGGCTGGAGGGCAAGACGCAGCCGTTCGTATTCGCTGGTGCGGCATTCGTTCACCAGATCGCCGGTCACGATGACCCCGTCGGGCCGGGGCTGCATGGCGTTGATTCGCGCCACCGCGATGGCCAGCCGTTCGGTGGTCCGGGCGAGCCTGTCGATCGGCTCGCCGGGGTCCGTGATGTGCAGGTCGCTGATCTGGATCAGGATCATGGCCGCCGTTCCTTCCGCTTGCGTCAGGACTCGTCTACGACGGACAGCATATCCGGAATAGTGATGAATTTCCGCCTTGGTGCTTCGGGGTCGGCCCGTTCCTGTTCGGCCTGATCGATCAGCAGCCAGTCGTCGTAGCTGACGTGCCGGATACCACGCTGGGTCAGGACCGCATCCAGCCCCGCGCCTCCCTGCTTGCCCGCGCCGTCGCTCATGTCGTCCAGCAACAGCGCGACGACATCCTGCGCATCCGGACGGTTGGTGCCGATGGTGCCGCTGGGACCGCGCTTGGCCCAGCCGACGACATAGACACCCGGCACCACGCGCCCGCGGTCGTTCACGACCTTGCCATATTCCATGGGCAGGCCGTCGATGGGGCGGCTGACATAGCCGATGCAGCTGATGACCAGGCCGCAGGGAATGTCGAAGATCTCCCCCGTGCCCACCGCGCGGCCGTCCTCCAGCTTCGTTCGCTCCACACGGATCCCGGTGACACGATCGTCGCCAAGCACTTCGACGGGGCGCAGGAAGAACTCGAAATGCACCGCGACCGGGGCCTGGTCGCGGGTATTGCCGCGGAACGACTGCAGCACCTCCAGCACCGCCTTGCGGCCACGCGCCTCCTTCGGGTCCATGCCGGGCGGCAGCGCCTCCGGAATCTGATCGTCGTGCACCAGGGAGATGCCGCGCTGCAGCTCTCCCATCTCCCGCATCTCCGCGATGGAAAAGCTCGCCTCCACCGGGCCACGCCGCCCGATCAGATGCACATCGGTCACGGCGCTGTTGAACAGCACCTCGCCGGCCTCATCCGTCAGGTCGGATGCCTTCATCTCGTCCTCGGTACGGGCCAGCAGGCGGGCACAGTCGAGTGCCACGTTGCCATTGCCGATGACGGCGACATCGCTGACATCCAGGTCGATGTCCAGATCGACGAAGTCCGGGTGGCCATTGTACCAGCCGACGAAGGCGAAGGAGCCGAGCACCCCGTCCTTGTCCTCCCCCGGGATACCCATCGGGCGATCCCCCTCAGCGCCAAAGGCGATGATCACCGCGTCATAGAGTTCACGCAGTTCATCCATCGTCACGTCCTGGCCCAGCGTGACATTGCCGACGTAGCGCACGTTCTCCCGCGATGCTGTCTGGTCGTACTTCTTCGTGACCCGCTTGGTGGTCTGGTGATCCGGGGCGACGCCTGACCGGATCAGGCCATGGGGTGTGGGCAGGCGGTCGATCAGATCGACCATGACCCCCTCCCCCTTCGCGGCCAGTGCCTCGGCGGCATAGAATCCGGCCGGCCCCGCACCAATGATTGCCACATGCATGGTCATTTGATTCCTCCCCGTTTCATCACCTGCTGGCCCGACCGCATCCCCTCAGTCCAGGCCGCCATACCGATCATAGTATCCACTGCGGGGCGGGGGCAGTCCCCCGTCCGCAGTTTCCAGATTGCGCATCGCATGCGCCGTCGCCGGGGCATGAATCGCACGATAGAGACTGGCGGAAAGCTGGCGCGCTGTCTCGCCCGGCCAGTCCTTGCCGAGCACGGCCTGCGGCAACAGCGGATCACGCAGCGTGACACGTCTGAATTCGTGGATCAGCAGTGTTCGCGCCACGAAGGCATCCCGGTCCGGCAGTGAACCGGTCGCGCGCACATGCTCCATCACCGGCGTGAAGAGTCGCAGGAAGTCACTGTAGCCCCCCTCCAGGGAGACGAGATCCCAGGCTTCCCGCGCCAGGTGCCGCAGGGCAGCGGGCCCCGAACCGGTCTCGGCCCTGGCGCGCAGCACGACAACCTGGTCTTCCATGTCCTGGTCATGCAGCAGCGCGCGGACGGCCTGCTCCGGCATGTCGGGATGCAGGAAGACGCCCGGCGCAGGCGAGCCGAAACCCATCCAGGCCAGATCGCGCCTGAGCTGATCCGAGCGGCGCATGGCGTCGGAGGTGGCCATCAGGGTGAGCCAGCAGCCGTCCCATTCACCACGGGCGGAGCGGTAGATCGTCCGGTGTGCGGCGTCGGAACGGCGTCGACCGGATGCAGCGAGGTCGTAATAGCTGCGCCTTCCCGCCTGTCGGCCCCGCAGCCAGTTGTCCTTCTGCAAGCGGAAAACGGCTGTCCGCACCACCCGCTCGTTGAGGCCGAAGTCGTCCAGAAGACGGATCAGGCTGCCCAGCCAGACCGGACAGTCATGCGCCGAGATGGTGTCACCCCAGACCGTGACGATCAGCGATGGCGCACGCACGGGAATCTGGTCGAGCAGATGGCGCACGACGGGAACCAGGGTGGTTCCGCCGCGGTCGCCGGAGCCGTCCGGTGTCCGGCGATCTTGCATGGTCGTGGCCATGGGTGGCGATGTTACCGGCAAATCGCGGCCATTCAATCCCGCAGGGCTTGCGATACAGGGTTGCGTGCTCTTATCTGGACTCAACAGGACCGGTCAGCAGCCGGCACCAACCAGGGGAGACAGCGGCATGGCGCGCGCATTCGCATCGACACAGGATCTGGGGCCGAAGGAGATCACGTTCGAGCAACTGACCGAGAATACCTGGGTCTATGTGGAGGAGGGTGATCCCACCTCCGGCGTGATCATCGGTGATGACGGCGTCATGGTGATCGATACCCGCGCCACACCCCTTGCCGCTGAGGACCTGATCCGCCGGGTGCGCGAAGTCACGGACAAGCCGTTCCGCTATGTCGTGCTGACCCACTATCACGCTGTCAGGGTGCTGGGGGCCGCCGCCTATGGCGCGGAGCACATCATCGCCTCGGAACCGACGATGGAAATGATCCGCGAACGCGGCGACGCCGACTACAAGTCGGAGGCGGATCGCTTCCCGCGCCTGTTCCAGGGCATCGAAAGCATTCCCGGCCTGACCTGGCCGACCATGACCTTCTCCGACCGCATGGCCATCATGATGGGTGATCTGGAGG
>CAXBNO010000429.1:0-3484 GCA_963976775.1 uncultured Kordiimonadales bacterium | reverse complement strand
CTTGCGCATGGACCCCATGATAACCCCCAAACCGGGTTATCTGGGACAGCCCCAACATCTATTATATTGATCCATCTACATAAAAAATCCATCTTTGAGATCCAATACCAACAAATATACCAACATCCGTTCACCGTTCGCCTCACGCGGGCCTCGCACGGCCCTCAGGTCCATCGAAGAGGAGGGGGTGGTCGCCAGTCCCTGAGGTCCTTGGGTTCATGGAAATTATAGTCATCCAGCACGATCAGGTCCTCGATCCTGCCGCTCTCTGCTCGCCCGAGCACATCGGTGAGCCATCCGGCATAGGCCCAGTCACGTCCCGGGCTTGCATGCTTGATATGAGGGAATCTTTCCAGGAAGAGCGACGCGAGTTGCCTTGCATCAGCGGATTGAGCGTCCCTCCAACCGAAATAGTCCGCCCCTGAGGCGCTGGAATAGCGTGCAACCAGATGTTCCTCCGGAAGGGAGGAGACAGAGGCGATGTCATCCAGGGGGGTGAATCCATCGTCCTGAACGAAATCGGACCCCAGGATCGCACACCGCCAGTGCGCACCACTGCCTGACGCCTGGGGAAAGATGCGCAGTCTCTGGAAGCCTGCCTTGTGCAGCTCATGAACCATGGCCAGCACACGGACACATCGCCTGATCATCTGATCCGTTGGCTGAGCGAGGCTCACCTCCCGTGCCTTGCATTCGAAACTGTCCGAGACCGGCGTCACCAGCGCCCTGTGCAGGATCGACTGCCAGAGAAGCCTGAAGCGGTCGGGATGGTTCGAGACGACTGCCTCCCCCACGAGGTGCCTGACATGCGCCTCGAAACCGGCCCGATCAGAGCTGTCGTTGAGCTGCTGCAGGCTGATCCCGACCTGCGCAACGGGCATCAAGCGTTCGAAGGCCGCTGCGCCTTCTGCCAGCAGGTCCCGGGGGACGGCTTCGACCATGCCACGTCCGTCAGTATCGCGACGGGACCGGATACCCATCAGCTTGTTCGCAAAATCCTCCAGCAGGGCTTCCCCTTGCGGGACCGACCTGTCCGCCATGAAACAGTCGAAATCAAGCAATGCCCCATAGGCCGCCACAGCGGCTTCGAAGGCCTCCTCATTGTCCATCAAAAACAGCACTTCGAAGTCCGGTAGCCTCACGGTGAGCTTCCAGGTGATCAGGTGATGCCAGACCAGTCGCGTGACAGCGGTTTGCTGTTCATCTTCCAGGGCTTCATAGAGGTCGGGCAGGTCCCGCGCCGGACCCTCGGGCGGGCTCTCGACATACTGGCGCAGTAGGCCACCTGCCGCGGGCACGGCAGCCAGGGACTGCGCGAGGATCCTCTCAAGGACATCAACCATCGCCAGGTGCCCCTGCAGGGCCTCCTGAGCCTCAGTGCTGCCAATCGCCTCTGCCTGATAGATGTCGAAACACGCAGCCCGCGCATTCAGCAGTCGCGTGGCCAGATACGCCGCATGGCCGAATAGCTGTTCGAACATTCCCGTCACTTCCCCCGGAATCCTTTCCTGCTATCTTCACGCGACCGACAGGGGAGGTCACGTCCGAATGAGTGCTGTCACGCAATCCGACATCAACAAGGCCGCATGGGGCGCCTGCGACACCTTCCGGGGTGTCGTGGATCCTTCGATCTACAAGGACTATGTCCTGACCATGCTGTTCCTCAAGTACCTTTCGGACGTCTGGAAGGATCATCGGGCCCGGTACGAGCAGCAGCATGCGGACAGCGATGGTCTGGTCGATGCCCTGATGCAGCAGGAAGCCTTCGTCCTGCCGCCGGAGGCCGGATTCGACCGCCTGCATCAGCGCCGTCACGAACCGGGCAACGGGGAGCGGATCGACAAGGCGCTGCACGCCATCGAGGAAGCCAACATCGCCAAGCTGCGCGACGTGTTTCAGGACATCAGTTTCAACTCCAGCAAGCTGGGCGATGAGGAGCAGAAGAACGACATCCTGCGGCACCTGCTGGAGGATTTCGCGAAGCCTGCCCTCGACCTTCGCCCGTCCCGCGTCGGCCAGCTGGACATCATCGGCGGAGCCTATGAGTACCTGATCTCCCGCTTCGCGGCGTCGGCGGGAAAGAAGGCAGGAGAGTTCTACACGCCCGCCGAGGTCTCGGGCCTGATGGCGCAGCTGGTCGACCCGCAGCCAGGTGACGACATCTGCGACCCCGCCTGTGGCTCCGCATCCCTGCTGATGAAATGCGGCCGCCTGATCCTGCAGCGCAGTGGCGCGCGCCGCTACGCCCTGTTCGGGCAGGAGGCAATCGGCTCCACCTGGGCGCTGGCCAAGATGAACCTGTTCCTGCATGGGGAGGAGAACCACCAGGTCGAGTGGGGCGATACCATCAGGAACCCGAAGCTGCGCACATCCGATGACCTGCTGCGCCACTTCGATGTGGTGGTGGCCAATCCGCCCTTCAGCCTGGAGAAGTGGGGTGTCGAAACTGCGGAGAACGACCGGTTCGGACGGTTCCGTCGCGGGGTGCCGCCGAAGACCAAGGGCGACTATGCCTTCATCCTGCACATGATCGAGACGCTGAAACCGCGATCAGGCCGAATGGCCGTGGTCGTGCCGCACGGTGTCCTGTTCCGGGGATCGTCAGAGGGCAGGATCCGCCGCAAGCTGATCGAGGAGAACCTGCTGGACGCCGTCATCGGCCTGCCGGAGAAACTGTTCTTCGGCACCGGCATCCCGGCAGCCATTCTGGTGTTCCGCAAGCAGAAGGCCGACGACAAGGTCCTGTTCATCGACGCCAGCCGCGACTTCGAGCCCGGAACCAACCAGAACCGGCTCGGCGAGGCCCAGGTCGCGACGATCGTGCAGGCCTTCCAGGCCGGTGAAACCGTCGACAAGTACGCCTATCTCGCCACTGCGGCGGAGATCGCGCAGAACGACTTCAACCTCAACATTCCCCGCTATGTCGATACCTTCGAGGAGGAGGAAGAGATCGACCTGATGGCGGTGCGCGCCGAACGGCTGAAGCTGAAGGCGGAACTGGCGGATCTTGAAGGTCGGATGGAAAGCTACCTGGAGGAACTCGGGTATGGTGCCTGAGGGGTGGGACGCCACTATTTTGGGGGACTGTGTCTCTATTCGGTCCGGCAGCACTCCTAGCAAACAACGAGTGGATTTTTGGGGAGGCAGCATCCCTTGGATCTCAGCAAAAGACCTCAAACTTCATCGTATCCGGAATGCCCAGCTTCACCTAACGGAACGCGGGGTCGTCACTGCAAAGCTGGCAGAGGAGAACAGCATCCTTGTGCTGGTTCGTGGCATGACCTTGTTAAAGGATGTGCCGATCGGCCTCGTGACACGCCCTGTAGCATTCAATCAGGATATCAAAGCATTGGTCGCCTCGCCGAATGCTGACCCAGAATTTCTGTCCTACATGTTGGTGGGAAAGAAGCGGGTCCTCATGGGACTTGTGAATACTGCCAATCATGGTACTGGGAGGCTCGATACTGAACTTCTTAGGGCATTG
>CAXBNO010000428.1:0-3485 GCA_963976775.1 uncultured Kordiimonadales bacterium | reverse complement strand
AGGTCGGACGGCTGGCCGTCGGAATCCTGGTGGCGCAGGACCTGGCCGTGGTGCCGATGCTGCTGATCGTCAGCGAAATGGGGAACGAGGGGGCGAGCCCGACCAGCGCCCTGGTTCCGGTCATCGTCGCCGTCTCGATCCTGGCCGGCATCGTCTTCCTGCTCAGCCGCCGCAAGCGGGAGCATCTGCCCTTCGCCCACTGGATCAGCGACAACCACGACCTTGCCGCCATGTCCGGCCTGGCCATGTGCTTCGTCTTCGCGGCGATCAGCGGCCTGGTGGGCCTGTCACCTGCCTATGGCGCCTTCATCGGTGGACTGGTGGCGGGCAACACGATCGAGCGCGGCAAGATGATTGCGGCGGTGGAGCCGATCCAGTCGGTCCTGCTGATGGTCTTCTTCCTCTCCATCGGGCTGCTGCTCGACCTGGGCTTCATCTGGGACAATATCCTGCTGGTGATCGGGCTGCTGCTGGCGATCTCCTTCGTCAAGACGGCAACCAACATCACCATCCTGCGCATGCTGGGCGAGCCCTGGCCGAAGGCCTGGCTGGCCGGAACCGTCATCGGTCAGGTCGGCGAATTCTCCTTTGTCCTCGTTGCCGCCGGGCTGGCCGCAGGGGTGGTCGATCCCTTTGGCTCGAAGCTGATGACGGCGGTGATTGCCCTCAGTCTGGTGGCAAGCCCATTCTTCCTGTTCACCGCGCGCCGGATGGACCAGGTGGAATGGCGGCGCGTGCATTCCTTCAGTGATTTCACCCGCGCGATCTATGGTCGGAACATCGGTGCCTTCACCGAGGGGTCGGGGCGTGCGGCCCGCGGCGTCGGTCGCGTGACCCTGAGTGTCGGCGACTATGGCCGCAACGAGCTGGATCGCATCGTGCGCCGCCTGCAGCCGAAGCGCGCTGCTTCGCCCGACACCGATGCAGAGGATGACGCGATGCCGGAGGACGAGAGCCCTGCCGCCGCCGAGGTCGAAGAAGCGGGAACCGATGGCCGACCGCGTACTTGAACAGGCCTGGCGTGCCCGGGTCGGCGGCCCGGTCGCCGGTGTTGACGAGGTCGGTCGCGGCCCGCTTGCCGGTCCGGTTGTCGCCGCCGCCGTGATCCTGCCCGACGACCGCATCATCGGCGGCCTGGCGGATTCAAAGGCGCTCTCCGCCCGTCGCCGGCAGGAGATCGCGGCGGTCCTGCATCAGGATGCGCTGGTCTCCATCGCCGAGGCCACGGTGGAGGAGATCGACCGGCTCAACATCCTGCACGCCGCCATGCTGGCCATGTCGCGCGCCATCGCGGGGCTTGCCATTCAGGCAGCGGCGGTGCTGGTCGATGGCAACCGCCTGCCGCCCGATCTCGCCATGCCGGGGGAGGCGGTGGTGAAGGGGGACGCGAAGGTTGCGGCCATCGCGGCGGCTTCGATTGTTGCAAAAGTGCATCGTGATGCACTGATGTCGGAGCTGGCTGAAATCCATCCCGGATACGGCTTCGAACGGCATGCCGGATACCCGACACGCCAGCATCGCCAAGCGCTTGCGGCCCTTGGACCCTGTCCCGTACACCGCCGGTCATTCCAGCCTGTTCGTGATTTGATCATTCAAGAAGATACGATAAATCACTGACTCAACGCACTAAAAGCAGTTGACCTGAGATTCTGGTTCAAGTGACTATGCCAACGCGCTGTTGATTCGAGGGGTTTTCGGCGCGATCAGGGTGGGACATCAGACAGGACAGCGCGGCGCCATGCAGGATTTGCCGGTTAACAGGATCATTCAGGGCGACTGCGTGCAGATCATGGAGGGACTGCCGGCAGGATCGGTGGACATGATCTTCGCGGACCCGCCGTACAATCTGCAATTGAAGGGTGAGCTGCGGCGGCCGGACGAGAGTCTGGTCGATGCCGTGGATGACGCATGGGACCAGTTCACCAGCCTGGATGCCTATGACGCCTTCACCCGTGCCTGGCTGCAGGCCGCGCACCGGGCGCTGAAGGACACGGGCACGCTCTGGGTCATCGGCAGCTATCACAACATCTACCGCATCGGGGCGATCCTGCAGGACCTGGGGTTCTGGATCCTGAACGATGTGGTCTGGCGCAAGTCGAACCCGATGCCGAACTTCCGCGGTCGCCGCCTGACCAACGCGCACGAGACCATGATCTGGTGTGCGAAGGGGGAGAAGAACAAGGGCTATACCTTCAACTACGAGGCGCTGAAGGTGCTGAACGACGATGTCCAGATGCGCTCCGACTGGCTGCTGCCGATCTGTTCGGGCAATGAGCGGCTGAAGGAGGACGGGCACAAGGCGCATTCGACGCAGAAGCCGGAATCACTGCTGCATCGCATCCTGGTGACCGCCACCCGCGACAATGACATCGTGCTCGACCCCTTCTTCGGCACCGGCACCACCGGGGCCGTGGCCAAGCGGCTGGGACGGCGCTTCATCGGTATCGACCGGGAGGAGAAATACTGTCGCCTGGCCCAGAACCGCATCGGTCGCATCCGCACCCTGCCGAAGGAGGATCGGGCCATCACGCCGCCGAAGCGGCAGGCTGTGCGTGTCCCCTTCGGGGCTGTGGTGGAACGGGGCCTGATCGAACCGGGCACCTATGTCTTCGGCCCGACGCGCAAGCATGTCGCGCGGGTCCGTGCCGACGGCAGCCTGATCTGCGCCGACGCCACTGGCTCGATCCACAAGATCGGCGCCCATGTGCAGGGCGCGCCAAGCTGCAACGGCTGGACTTGGTGGCATATCGAGGTGGAGGGCAAACTGCGCCCCATCGACATTTTCCGCGATCAGATCAGGGCGGAACTGGGGGCGGAGTAACGCCCCGCCTGTTCTACCCCTCTACCCTCACATCCGCGCGCGCGAACCCGACCCGCGCGCCCAGTCTCCCACGCCCGTGCGGCACTGCTGGGTGCCCGGGTCGAGCCCGGGCACGACGTGGTGGGGTGTGGCAGGGTTGGTTCTCACCCCTCCGACGCTCGCGGACTTGATCCGCGAGCCCAGCCTCGCGCCGATGAAGCTTTCGACGCAGAGGGTCATGCCCGGCACGATCTCCCCGTCATAGCCTGCGTCGGGGAAGTCGGCGCGATGGTAGAGGTAGGGATACTCCCCGGTCATGCCGCAGCCATGGGCGGAGAGATAATAGCGGTGGGCGGCGAACTTCTCCGGGATATCCCAGGCCCCCTCGGCATAGTCGCGGAAGCTCAGGCCGGGGCGGATCAGGGCCATGTTGTGATGCACCTGTTCGTGCGCCGTCCGGTAGAGTTCCTTTTGCGCCGCCGTGGGCGCATCCGGGCCAACATGGAAGCTGCGGGAGAAGTCGGAATAGTAGCCATGGCAGCCCAGCACATCGGTGTCGAAGGCGATCAGTTCATTGGCCCGGATGATGCGCGGGCCGGTTTCCTGAAACCATGGATTGGTGCGGGGGCCGGAGTTCAGCAGCCGGGTCTCGCAATAGTCGCCATTGCCGGCCACCACCGCCTGC
>CAXBNO010000427.1:0-3487 GCA_963976775.1 uncultured Kordiimonadales bacterium | reverse complement strand
CATCAGTACGACATTGGGATCCTGGATGATAGCAGCGAGTTCCTCATCAGCCATGTAGCGCCGGTTGGTCCAGAGCCAGCGTTCCCCGACCGTATTGTAGAGGTAGCGATAGAAATGAACCGTCGGCTGCTCCGCCCGCATGATGGCGTGCGCTGATGCGGGCGCAGGCGGCGTCGGACGGGTCGGCGGAGCCGTCATCCGCAGGTAGGTGATGGTGATCGGGATCAGGTCCTCATCCGCCTGCGCCATGGCCCTATCGCTCCACCGGCGTGTCCTTGCGCCCGCCCCATTCGGTCCATGACCCGTCATAGACGGCAACCTGGCGGTGCCCGGCGAGGTGCAGCCCAAGCGCAAGCACGCAGGCCGTCACGCCGGATCCGCATGTCGTGATCACCGGCTTCTTCATGTCAAGGCCGGAAGCGGTCAGCACGTCCTTCAGTGCGTCCGGCGGCAGGAAAGTCCCGTCCTCCCGGAACAGGTCCGGATAGGGCGTGTTGAAGCTGCCGGGAATGTGGCCGCCACGCAGCCCCTCCCGCGGTTCCGGGTCGTTGCCACTGAAACGACCGGCGGAGCGCGCATCCAGTACCTGCTCGCGCCCGCTCTTCACGTTCGCCAGCATCTGGTCCACATCGCGCACGAGGAAGCTGTTGAAACGGGCCGAGAGATGGCGTTCGCGCGGAATGTCCGGCAGGTCGGCCAGCGGACGGTTCTCCGCCTTCCACTTCGGCAGGCCACCATCCAGCACCGAGACATCGTCGTGGCCAAAGGTCCGGAACGTCCACCAGACCCGCGCCGCCGCCGTGCAGCCGCCGCCGTCATAGACGACAATGCGCACACCATCGCCCAGGCCCAGCCTGCGGCAGCGGGAGGAGAACTTCTCCGACGACGGCAGCATGTGCGGCAGGTCGCTGTCGGTGTCCGCGATCTCGTCGATATCGAAGAAGACGGCACCGGGAATATGTTCCGCCGCGAATTCCGCCTTCGGGTCGCGACCCAGCTGGGGCATGTACCAGGACGCATCGACGACGCGCACGTCCGGCGCGTCGATATGCCGGGCCAGCCACTCCGTGGAGACCAGTGATTGCGGATTGGAATAGCCCATGGCTTGGCCCCTGCTGGATTGTTGCCTGTCGTTGTCGCCGCTCAGGACGCGAACTGGATGCTGACGCGCCGGTTCTGTCGGCCCTTCTTCTCGATCTTGCGTACTTCCACGGCACCGATCTCGCCTGTGCGGGCAACATGCGTGCCGCCACAGGGCTGAAGATCCATGCCCTCCACCTCGATCAGTCGCACATGCCCGGCACCGGTCGGCGGCTGCACGGACATGGTCTTGACCAGGTCCGGCTGGGCCGCCAGTTCCGCGTCCGTGATCCAGCGCATGCCGACGGGCGCGTCGCGCGCAATCAGTTCGTTGAGTTTCGCGGTGATTTCGTCCTTGTCCAGAACCGCCTCCGGAATGTCGAAGTCCAGACGGCTCTTCTCCGCGCCAACCTGGCCACCCGTGACAGGATAGGTCAGGACGGCGGAGAGCAGATGCAGGCAGGTATGCATGCGCATGTGCGCATGGCGGCGGTCCCAGTCGAGTTCCAGCTTCACCGCCGAGCCGACCTCAGGCAACGCTTGCCCTTCCGCCGGAACATGCACGATCCCGTCAGGCGTCTCGCCCTTCACGGTCGTGGCGATGCGGATGCAGGAGCCATCGGCGCAGCGCATGGTGCCGCTGTCGCCCGGCTGCCCGCCGCCTGTCGGATAGAAGATGGTGCGGTCAAGCACCACGCCGCCCCGCTCCGTCACCGCCAGCACGGTCGCGTCACACGATTTCAGATAGGCATCGTCGCGAAACAGGGCGTCGGTCATCAGGGGCTCCCGCACGGAATGGCGTCAGCCCACGGAATTAGTCCAACCAGGGCGGGGTCGGCAAGCCCTTCTCCTTCAGGAAGGCCGGATTGTAGAGGCGGCTGAAGTATCGCTGCCCGCCGTCACAGAGAATGGTGACGATGGTGTGGCCGGGGCCAAGCTCCCGCGCCAGCCGTTTGGCGCCCGCCACATTGATGCCGCTGGAGCCGCCAAGGATCAGCCCTTCGTGCTGCGCCAGGTCGAAGGTTGTCCGCACCACTTCCTCATCCCCGATACGGTACGGATGGTCGACAGACAGCCCCTCCAGATTGGCGGTGATGCGCCCCTGGCCAATGCCTTCTGTGATGGACCCGCCCTCGGACTTCATCTCGCCATGGGCATAGTAGTGCCACAGCGCCGCACCATGCGGATCGGCCAGACCGATCTTCACATCCGGATTGCGTTCCTTCAGTGCCATGGCGACACCGGCCAGCGTGCCGCCGGTACCCACGGCACAGATGAAACCATCGACCTTGCCGTCCGTCTGCTCCCAGATCTCCGGACCCGTGGTGTCGAAATGTCCCTGCCGGTTGGCGACATTGTCGAACTGGTTGGCCCAGATGGCCCCGTTGGGATTGCTGGCCGCGATCTCCTCCGCCAGTCGCCCGGAATATTTCACGTAGTTGTTCGGATCGCGATAGGGAACAGCCGGAACTTCCCGCAGGTCCGCGCCGCAGATCCGCAGCATGTCCTTCTTCTCGTCGCTCTGCGTTTCCGGAATGACGATGACGCACTTGTAGCCACGGGCCGCCGCAACCAGCGCCAGGCCGATGCCCGTATTGCCCGCCGTGCCCTCGACAATCACACCCCCGGGCTTCAGCAAGCCACGCTGTTCCGCGTCATTGATGATCGCCAGCGCTGCACGATCCTTCACGGATCCGCCGGGATTGAGAAACTCCGCCTTGCCCAGGATCTCGCACCCGGTCTCCTCGGATGCCCTGTTGAGGCGGATCAGCGGTGTATTTCCAACCGATCCGACGAAGCCTTGCTTGATATCCATTTTTTTCTCGTACAATCCCGTGAAGTGCAAACCCTTACGGGATTTAGGACAGACTACAGGCAAGGTAAAGCGGGCAGGGAATTGTCGCGCGGGAAGCTCATATGCTGCCTGCACGCTCCACAACCAGTACCCGGGCCGCACCCAGCGGGTGGGCAACATGCTCATCCCCTGCCTGTGCATGGAAAATGTCACCTGGCCCCAGCAGATGAACCGTCACAGCGCCGCCCGTGCCGCGGACCTTCATCTCGACCTGGCCGTCGACCACCACGAACACCTCCGGTCCGTCGTTGACGTGCCAGATGTAGGGCTGATCGGTCCAGTGCAGGCGCACGGTTGCACTGTCGATCTTCTCGATGTCCAGCGCCTCCCAGGCATTCTCGCCCGTGAAATCAGTTGGTCGGATCACTCGCAATCGAAGAAACTCCGGATAAGGGCAGCAACGCCATCAGGCGCACTCGCGAATGTCGCGCTGACGCTTCCGGACCAGACGATGATCGGGAAGCTGCAGGATGGCAAGTGTGCCCCTGCCCGGCTCACTCTCCAGCAACAGTTCGCCATCATGCAGCTCGGCAAGCACGGCGGAGAGCGGCA
>CAXBNO010000426.1:0-3508 GCA_963976775.1 uncultured Kordiimonadales bacterium | reverse complement strand
TTGAAGGGCACCATGAACTGATGCGCAATCTCCCGGCGATCCTGTGCTTCCTGACCCTTGCACTGGCAGGTATTGGCACTCCGGCCAGCGCGGATCGGCTGATCCCGGAGCGCTGGCAGACCAGCCTGCTATCCGACCACAAGCTGGCCGGGCGGATATGGGTCCATGCCCGCAAGGCCATCGGCACCGAACGCGACCTGAAGTTCCTGGTGGAGAAGGCTGATTTCGTGCTGCTGGGGGAAAAGCACAACAACCCGGATCACCACGTGCTGCAGGCAGCGTTGCTGCGCCTTGCGGCAGCGGGCAAGCCCCCTGCCGAACGCCCGACGGTCGTCTGGGAGATGGTCGATGCGGAGCAGGACGCGGCGCTGCAATCCTGGCTGCGCCGCGACGGTGCCACGGCGGCCGGCATGGGTCCGGCCCTCGATTGGGGTTCCTCCGGCTGGCCCGCATGGGAGCAGTATCAGCCGATCGCGCAGGTCGCGCTTGATCTCGGGTTGCCGCAGATTGCCGGCAATATCCCGGCACGACGCCTGATGGATCTGGCCATGAACGGCAATGCGGACGCGGTGCCTGCCTCCATGGCTCACCTGCTGGAGCAGACGCCGTGGACGGAAACGGACCGCGCGGCGCTCGAGCAGGAACTCGTCGAAAGCCATTGCGGCATGATGAAGGCCGGTGACAAGGGGCTTCAGGGCATCGCCAAGATCCAGCGGCTGCGCGATGCGGCCATGGCCCTGGCGATGGTCGCCAGCACCGACGGCAGCGGCGCAGTGCTGATCGCGGGCAGCGGCCATGTCCGCAAGGACCGGGGCGTGCCCCGTTATCTCACGACACTGGATCGCCGTGCCAGGATCGCCGTCATCGCGATGTTCGAAGTAGTGGAAGGCATCGACGATCCGACCGCCTACATGACCGACTTTCCACCCGGTGCCTTCGACGCGATCATCTTCACCCCCCGCCTGGACGACAGGGACCCCTGCGAGGCACTGCGGAAAGCGCACGGCCGGAACGGGTAGTACTCACGACAAGGCAGTGCGCTTGCGCCCGGCCGGTCTCCAGACGATGCTGCCTTTCGGGGGATCGCGAAATCGGCGGGAAGGATCGGCGCGTGCCAATCGAACAATGCACAGCCATGTGCGCGGACTGAGCACGGATGCACGCCATCCTGCTTTCCCCCCTGGCCTTCATCGGACGTCATGCCACCCGCTTCCTGGCGCTTGCGGTCGTGATCGGCTTCGCCGTGCCGCCGCTCAGCACCCTGGTCCGTCCCTGGCTTGCCGCCTTCATCGTCCTGCCGCTGGTCATCGCGCTGATGCGCATCGACTGGGTCGACCTGTGGGCATATGCCAGACGCTGGAAGCTGATCGGCCTGCTGTGCCTGTGGATGATCGTGATCAGCCCGGTGCTGACCTGGCTGGTCCTGCGCGACATGGGGCTGACGGACGGCGTGCTGGCCGGCATGGTGCTGATGGCCGCCGCGCCACCGATCGTCTCTGCCGCCGCCATAGCGATCTTCCTGGGCCTCGACGGAGCCATCGTCATCGTCACCACGGTTGCCGCCATGTGGCTGACCCCCTTTATCCTGCCGCCCATGGCCCTGAACCTGCTGGACCTGGCGCTGGAGATCTCGCTCGGTACCTTCATGATGCGGCTCGCGCTGCTGGTGGCCGTCGCCTTCGGGCTTGCCTGGATCATGCGACGCCTGCTGGGGCGGGAAAGGCTGATCGGCATGCGCCCGCATCTGGATGGTGCGGCAGTGCTCGCCATGACCTGTTTCGTCGTCGGGGTCTTCGACGGCGTGACCGAGATGGCGTTGCAGGCACCGGTTCACGTGCTGACCACGACAGGCCTGGCCTTCGTCTTCAACATCGTGCTGCAGGTCGCGGGGGCGGCCCTGTTCTGGCATCTGGGGCCCCGGATCGCGCTGGCCGTCGGCCTGATGAGCGGCAACTGCAACATGGGCCTGGTACTGGTCACGCTGGCTGACCGGGCTGAACCGGATACGATCATGTACTTTGCCGTCGGGCAGGCACCGATGTACACCTTGCCTGTGCTGCTGACGCCGGTCTATCGCTGGCTGGTGGCACGGGCTGACCGAAGGACCGAGGGGAACAGCACATGAGCAAGACAATCCTGATTACAGGCGCCGGGCGCGGCATCGGTCGCCAGTTGGCACTGCAGAGTCTCGACAGTGGCGCAAGCGTCATCGCCTGCGCCCGCCGGATCGGCGATCTGGACGATCTGGTAGCGAAGGGCGCGGAGGCCCAGTCGCTGGAGGTCACCGACCTGGACGCCATCAACAGCCTGAAGGCGGCGCTGGGTGACCGGCCCATCGACATCCTGTTCAACAATGCCGGCATCATCGGACCTGACCGCCAGGCCATCGGCGACATGGACATCGATGGCTGGCGCGAGACCATGGAAGTCAACGTCTATGCCCCCTATCGGGTGTCGGAGGCACTGGTGGACAATGTCGCGGCCAGTGAACACAGGACCATCGTTGTCGTGTCCAGCAGGATGGGATCCATGTCCCTGAACACGGTCAGCGACCGTTTCATCTATCGCACCTCGAAGGCGGCGGTGAATCAGGTCGTGGTCTGCATGGCAAACGAATGGCGACCGCGCGGTATCCGGGTCGTCGCCACCCATCCGGGCTGGGTCTCCACCGACATGGGTGGCTCCGCCGCGCCGGTGACGCCTGCGGAGAGTGCCGCGGGGCTGCTGAAGGTGGCCAACGGCATGACGGATGAGGCTTCGGGGCGGTTCTGGAACTTCGATGGCGAGGAACTGAGCTGGTAGCGCGGTCCGGCGTGGCCGCAGACCTTTCCACTGCTTGATTGCAGCACCGGCCCGCTCCCCCACCCGGCCACCCACGGGATCATCCTGAATGAGTGGCCGGGTGGGGGAGCGGGCCGGTGCGATTCCATCAAATGATGAACTGCCCTACTTCCAGAACTCGTCGGCGGCGATCGCGAAATGCAGGCGATCATCGTTGCCGACCACGAAGTTGGTAATGCCGACCAGATTGCCGCGCCGGTCGAACAGCCCGCCGCCGGAAGAACCCGGCGCCGCATAGGCCGAGGTCTGGATCAGGTTGACCCCGGCATTGGAGCGCAACTGGGAGACGATACCGTCCTGCATGGACTGCTGCAGGCCGCGCGGCGCGGAGATGGCGAAGACCGGCTCACCGATCTTCATGTCCGCATAGTCGCGGACACCCGGCACCGGCTGCAGCGTCAGTTCGAGGGACCGCAGGATACAGCGGTCCGACGACGGGTCGGCATGAACCAGTTCCGCCGGACCATGCGTCTTGCCCTGCAACAGCACCAGAATTCCCGCGTCCTTCACCGTATGGCAATTGGTGGCCAGCCGGTCCTCCGATATGGCCACGGCAGACCCCTGCCGGACATGGCGCGCGGCCCTGAAATCCGCCTCGTTCGCGGCGGCCAGCACGACAAATACAGCCGGTGCGACGCGCTGGAACAGCTCATCCCCCGTCAGTATG
>CAXBNO010000425.1:0-3517 GCA_963976775.1 uncultured Kordiimonadales bacterium | reverse complement strand
CACGAGCGATTCCTGCGAATGGTCGGCAACTATCTGGTGTTCGATTTCGGCGAAAGCTATTTCCGTGACGAGACCGTGGTCAGCCTGGTGCTCGACAAGATGCCGGTGTCGATCTCGCTCGGCGTCTGGACATTCCTGATCGCCTATCTGATCTCGATTCCGCTGGGCATCCGCAAGGCGGTGTCGGACGGCTCGCGTTTCGACATCTGGACACCGTCGTCATCGTCGGCTATGCCATCCCCGCCTTTCTGTTCGCGGTGCTGCTGATCGTGCTCTTCGCGGGCGGGTCGTACTGGCAGATATTTCCGCTGCGCGGTCTGGTGTCGGAGAATTTCGCCGACCTGGCCTGGTATGAACAGGTGATCGACTATTTGTGGCACATCGCGCTGCCGGTGACGGCGCTGACCGTGGGTGCCTTCGCCAACCTGACGATGCTGACCAAGAACTCGTTCCTGGATCAGATCAACCTGCAATACGTGCAGACCGCGCGGGCCAAGGGACTGACGGAGAACCGCGTGCTCTATGGCCATGTGTTCCGCAACGCGATGCTGATCGTCATTGCCGGTTTCCCGTCCGCCTTCATCGGCATGCTGTTCACCGGCACCTTCTTCATCGAGGTATTCTTCAGTCTCGATGGCATCGGCAGGCTGGGCTTCGAGAGCATCGTCAACCGGGACTATCCGGTCGTCTTCGGCACGCTCTACGCCTTCACGCTGATGGGGCTGGTCATGACCCTGCTGCGCGACATCACCTATGCCTTCGTCGATCCGCGCATCGATTTCGAGGGCCATGATGTCTGAGCCCGTCCGCATTCAGGAGGTGGAGCCACCCTTCGGACACGGTCGCCCGCTCTCTTCCCCCCTTGCGGGGGAAGGGACCGCGCAGCGGTCGATGGGGGGTGCGGCCGCAGGCTGTTGCACCGTGGATGAATCATCGTTGTTCGGCTGTGCCGATTCACCCCCTACCCGACCTTCCCCCATCAAGGGGGAAGGGGAGGTCGAACCCTCGCGACCCATCGGTTTCCGAGGGCGACTGCCCATCCTGATCGCGGGGAGGGCGTCATGAAGGTTTCTCCCCTCAACAGGCGGCGCTTCCAGAACTTCCGGCGCAACCGGCGGGGCTATGTGGCGACGATCCTGTTCTTCACGATCTTCCTGGTTACCCTGTTCGCGGAACTGATCGCCAACGACAAGCCGCTGCTGCTGTCGCATGACGGGGAACTCTACGTGCCCTTCCTCGTCGCCTATCCGGAGACCCGGTTCGGCGGTGACTTCGAGACGGAGGCCGACTACCGCGATCCGTTTCTGGAGGAACTGATCGCGGAGAAGGACGGCTGGATGCTCTGGGCGCCGATCCGCTATTCCTACGACACCATCAACTACGACCTGCCCGTCCCGGCCCCTGCGCCACCATCGGCGGAGAACTGGCTGGGGACAGATGATCAGGGGCGCGACGTGATGGCGCGCGTGATCTACGGCTATCGCCTTTCGGTGCTGTTCGGGCTGATGCTGACGGTCCTTTCCAGCATCATCGGCGTCGCCGCCGGGGCGGTGCAGGGCTATTACGGCGGCTGGCTGGTGCTGGTGGCGCAGCGGTTCATCGAGATCTGGGAGAGCATGCCGTTCTTCTTCATCATCCTGATCTTCTCGGCCCTGTTCGTGCCGGGATTCTGGACCTTGCTGAGCATATTGCTGATCTTCAGCTGGACCGCACTGGTGGCTGTCGTGCGTGCCGAGTTCCTGCGGGCGCGGAACTTCGACTATGTGCAGGCGGCCAGGGCGCTGGGCGTCTCCAACGGTGTGATCATCTTCAAGCATCTGCTGCCCAACGCCATGGTTGCCACCATCACCTTCCTGCCCTTCGTGCTGACCGGCGGCATCACGGCACTGACCGGTCTCGACACCCTGGGCCTCGGCCTGCCGCCCGGTTCGCCGTCGCTGGGTGAATTGCTGGCGCAGGGCAAGGCCAACCTGCAGGCCCCCTGGCTGGGCATCACCGCCTTCCTGGTACTGTCACTGATGCTGACCATGGCGATGTTCATGGCGGAGGCCGTGCGCGATGCCTTCGATCCGCGGAAGACGTTCAACTGATGGCGGTGCAGGACACATCAGACACCGCGGGGCCGCTGCTGACGGTGGAGAACCTGGCCGTCCGCTTCCATGCGGAGGGCGGCGATGTGGATGCCGTGCGCGGTGTCTCCTTCACCCTGAACCGGGGCGAGACCCTGGCCGTGGTGGGGGAGAGCGGCTCCGGCAAGTCCGTGACCGCGCTTTCGGTGATGCAGTTGCTGCCCTATCCCCGGGCTTCCCACCCGACCGGGTCGATCCGGCTGGGGCAGGAGGAACTGGTGGGTGCGCCGGATACCTTCATGCGCTCCATGCGCGGGCGCCGCGTCTCGATGATCTTCCAGGAGCCGCTTTCGGCCCTGAACCCGCTGCACAATGTCGAGAAGCAGGTGGCGGAGGTGCTGATCCAGCATCAGGGCATGACGAAGACCGCTGCGCGGGCGCGGGTGCTGGAACTGCTCGATCTGGTGGGCATTCCCGACCCCGAAAGCCGACTCGACGACTATCCGCACCAGCTTTCGGGCGGGCAGCGGCAGCGTGTGATGATCGCGATGGCGCTGGCCAACGAACCTGACCTGCTGATTGCCGATGAGCCGACGACGGCACTCGACGTCACCATTCAGGCGCAGATCCTGGAACTGCTGAAGGATCTGCAGCGGCGTCTGGGCATGGCGATCCTGTTCATCACCCATGATCTCGGCATCGTCCGGCGGATGGCCGACCGGGTCGCCGTCATGACCCGGGGCGAGATCGTGGAGGCCGGCGCGACGGCGGAGGTCATGGACAATCCGCAGCACGACTACACGAAGATGCTGCTTGCGGCCGAGCCGAAGGGGCGGCCAGAACGGTCGGGAAAGGTGCCGCCCACGTTGCTCACGACGGAGAATCTGAAGGTCTGGTTCCCGATCCGCCGTGGCGTCTTCCGCCGCACCGTCGGCCATGTGAAGGCAGTGGACGGCATCGACATCGACCTGGCTGAAGGCCGCACGGTCGGTGTGGTCGGGGAATCCGGTTCGGGCAAGACCACGCTGGGCCAGGCCATCCTGCGGCTGATCCGCTCCAATGGTGCCATCAGCTTCGACGGGGAACGCATCGACCAGCGCGGCTTCAGGGCCATGCGCCCGCTGCGCCGCCAGATGCAGGTCGTGTTTCAGGATCCCTATGGCTCCCTCAGCCCGCGCCTTTCCGTCGGTGACATCATCGAGGAGGGGCTTCTGGTCCACGGACTGGTGGGGAAGGAAGCATCGCGCCGTGACGTGATTGCCGCCGCGCTGGAGGAAGTCGGGCTTGAGGGTGCGATGCAGGACCGCTATCCGCACGAATTCTCCGGCGGGCAGCGCCAGCGGATCGCCATTGCCCGCGCCATTGCCCTGAAACCGCGCTTCATCGTGCTGGACGAGCCGACCTCGGCGCTGGACATGTCCGTGCAGGCGCAGATCGACGATCTGCTG
>CAXBNO010000424.1:0-3526 GCA_963976775.1 uncultured Kordiimonadales bacterium | reverse complement strand
AAGGCTATCTCATTCCGGAATGACTGCATTTCCCCATATCCCGGCAGATGTGCGCCAAAAGCTTCACGATGCAGGAGCGCCTGCCCTGGCGCTGCTGAATTGCTGGTGCGGAATGCGGAAGGGGCGCACGGTTCCCGCCCGCCGGGACCTCGATCCGTCCCAGCTCGGGCGCTTTCTCTCCAAGGTCTACCTCTACGAATATGACGCGACGCTGGGGGACTTCGTCTGTCGACTGGCAGGAGAAGAGGTGAACGATGCCTGGAATGCCCGCATCAGGGGCAAGACCTTTCGTGAGGTCGTTGGCGACGACCATCACGCGGCCGCCCTGACGCGCTGGCGTGCCGTGATCGAGACTCCGCTGGTCCAGTTCGGGACGATGAAGGATGAAAAGGCCCGCGTGAAGAAGCTTGTTGGAGAGCGGATGATCGCACCCTTGCGTGATGACAATGGTGATGTTCGCCTGATCCTCGGCATCGGGGACTATGGCGTTCGACAAAGTGACCGGGACTGGATTCCGCCAGTGTGGAACGCGGTCATTCGTATCCCCTGCGATGAGATCGCGAATGTGGAAGGCAACGCATCATGAGTATCGAATTCCTGATGACATCGCTGATTGTTGTCCTGCTGCCCGGCACCGGTGCGCTCTACACCATGGCCATCGGGCTGGGGCAGGGGGCATGGCCGAGCGTTCTGGCGGTTGTCGGATGCTGCATGGCGATCATGCTGCACATCGTGGCGAGCGTGGTCGGACTGGCGGCGCTGTTGCACGCCAGCGCCCTGGCCTTCGAGATCGTTCGTTACCTCGGCGTGGTCTGGTTGCTCTACATGGCATGGGGCATCCTGCGGGAAGGGGGCACACTGGATCTGGCTCCGGATCGCAGGCAGCACCGCGCCGGACAGATCATCCTGCGTGGTTTCCTGCTCAACATCCTGAGCCCGAAACTCTCCGTCTTCTTCCTGGCATTCCTGCCGCAGTTCGTTCCGGTTGATGCGGTCTCACCGACCAGTTATCTGCTCGGCCTCGGCATGGCGTTCAACGCGATGACCTTCATCGTCTTTGTCATCTACGGGCTGGCAGCGGCGCAGGCGCGTGACCACGTCATCTCCCGTCCGCGGGTCATGCTGTGGCTAAGGCGTTCGTTTGCCGGGATATTTGCGCTTCTGAGTCTGCGCCTGGCGCTCGCCGAGCGCTGATCGACAGCGTCGGACCGGACCCTCACCGGTGATGTGATCCACTTCGCATCCGCCACGGGTTCCGTCGCGTCCCATGGCCTTGGTCGTTTATTTTTCCCCCGACATGGCGGATAGTGACCGAAGGGGACTTTCACGTATCGAGGGGATACCGATGAGCGACGAACTCAACAAGATGGCGCTGGACTACCACCGCTATCCGACGCCCGGCAAGCTGGCGATCATGCCGACCACGAAACTGGCCAACCAGCGCGACCTGTCGCTGGCCTACAGCCCGGGTGTGGCGGCAGCCTGCTCCCTGATTCATGAGGACCCGCTGGAGGCGGCCAACATGACCGCGCGCGGCAATCTGGTGGCAGTCGTGTCGAACGGGACAGCGGTGCTGGGGCTGGGCAACATCGGCCCGCTGGCATCCAAGCCGGTGATGGAAGGCAAGGCCGTCCTGTTCAAGAAGTTCGCCGGTATCGACGTCTTCGACATCGAGATCAACCAGATGGGTATCGAGGAGACCGTGGAGGTCGTGGCGGCTCTGGAGCCGACCTTCGGTGGTATCAACCTGGAAGACATTGCTGCCCCGGCCTGCTTCGAGATCGAGCGGCTGTGCCGGGAACGGATGAACATCCCCGTGTTCCATGATGACCAGCACGGCACCGCCATCTGCGTCGGCGCCGCGATCTACAATGCCTGCCGTGTCGTCGGCAAGGATCTGGACAAGATCAAGGTTGTCTGTTCCGGCGCGGGCGCGGCGGCGCAGGCCTGCATGGCGCTGATCGTCTCGCTGGGTGTGACGAAGTCGAACATCACGGTCTGCGACCGCTCCGGGCCGATCTACGCGGGCCGCAAGGAGAAGATGGACAAGTACAAGGAGTACTGGGCGGTCGAGACCGATGCCCGCTCCATCGGTGAGGCGGTCAAGGGTGCTGACGTGTTCGTCGGCGTGTCCGGTCCCGGCACCCTGACCGGCGACATGGTGAAGACCATGGCCAAGCAGCCGATCATCATGGCGCTGGCCAACCCGAACCCGGAGATCCTGCCGGAGGAAGCGCGTGCCGCCAGCCCCGACGCGATCATTGCCACGGGCCGTTCGGACTATCCGAACCAGGTCAACAATGTGCTCTGCTTCCCGTTCCTGTTCAGGGGCGCGCTCGACTGCGGTGCCACGACCATCAACGAGGAGATGAAGGTCGCCGCCACCAAGGCCATTGCCGATCTGGCGAAGCAGGAAGTCTCCGACGTGGTGGCCAAGGCCTATGGCGTCGACAGCCTGGAGTTCGGCCCGGACTACATCATACCGAAGCCGTTCGACCCGCGCCTGATGGTGGAGGTTTCGTCCGCCGTGGCCCAGGCCGCCATGGACTCCGGTGTGGCTGTTCGCCCGATCACGGACATGGCCGCCTATCGCGCCAAGCTGAACGAATATGTCTACAAGACCGGTTTCGCGATGAAGCCTGTCTTCGACCGCGCCAAGGCGGATCCGAAGAAGATTGCCTATGCCGATGGCGAGCAGGAACGTGTGCTGCGCGCCGCCCAGGTCATCATCGATGATGGTCTGGCCCGTCCGCTGCTGATCGGACGCCAGGAAGTGATCGAACGCCGGATCGAGCGTTTCGGCCTGCGCATGAAGGTCGGGACCGATCTGGACGTCTTTGATCCGGGCGATGATGCCGGTATCGCTTCGCTGACTACAGCACTCATGGAGCGTATGGGCCGCAAGGGCGTGACGCCGGATGAGGCCCGTTACCTGATCCGGACGAACTCGACCGTCATTGCCTCACTGCTGCTCGACCGCGGCGATGTGGATGGCATGTTGTGTGGTCTGGTGGGGCGCTATGATCGCCACATCAAGTTCGTGCAGGATATCGTGGGTCTGCGTCCCGGCGTTTCGGAGCCATCGGCGATCGAGCTGGTCGTCATGGATCGCGGCACGATGGCGATTGCCGACACCCATGTGACGGACGATCCGACCGCGGAGCAGATTGCCGAGATGGCCATCATGGTTGCGGAAGTCGTGGATCGCTTCGGGATCGAGCCGCATGTGGCCCTGCTGGCGCATTCCAACTTCGGCGACAATGATGACCCGTCATCGAAGAAGATGCGCAAGGCACTGGAACTGGTTCGGAAGATGGCACCTGATCTGGAAATCGATGGCGAGATGAAGGGTGACACGGCACTGAACGAGTCGGTGCGCAAGCGCATCAACCCGAACTCGACCCTGACCCGGAACGCCAACGTGCTGATCGCACCGAACATGGACGCGGCCAACATTGCCTTCAACCTGGTCAAGGAAACGACCGAGGGGATGTCTGTCGGCCCGATCCTGATCGGCATGCAGAAG
>CAXBNO010000423.1:0-3554 GCA_963976775.1 uncultured Kordiimonadales bacterium | reverse complement strand
CCCCCCCCCCCCCCCCCCCCCGGGGGGGGGGGGGGGCGGGGGGGGGGGGGGGGGGGGGGGGAGAGGGGAGGAACGGTCAGCGAATGAATCCCCTGGCACCGGCGCTGTCAGACCGCGCGCAGGCCCATGGACCAGAAATCCGCTTCCAGCCGGGTGGCGGTGGCGAACAGTTGAGCCAGTTTCGGATAGCGCGCCTCGGTCAGCCGCTCCGTGCCCAGCCGGTCCAGGTGGGTGGCGGCACCGGTCATGACAGCGGCATAGTCGTCGCCGGAATACATCTCGATCCAGCTCAGATAGGGGTTGTCCGCCCGCCTTGTTGCCGGGTCAGCGGCCAGCCGCGCTCCGATCTCGCCATAGCCGATGACACAGGGCGACAGGGCGACATGCAGGTCCAGGATGTCGCCGGCCATCCCCGACTCCAGCACGAAGCGGGTATAGGCGGTGCACTCGGGGGCTTCGGTGGCCTGCTCCATCTCGTGCTCTGCGATGCCGTACCGGGCGCAATAGCCGATATGCAACTGCATCTCCGTATTCAGGATGCCGTTCATGGTCCCGGCGGCGGCACGCATGTCGGCCAGGCTGCCGGACTTGTAGACGGCGAGCGCGTAGGCCCGCGCGAACTGGATCAGGAACAGGTAGTCCTGCACCAGATAGTGCCGGAATGCGGCCTGGGGCAGGCTGCCGTCGGCCATTCCGGCGACGAAGGGGTGATGGGTATAGGCCTGCCAGTCCGCCGCCGTGTCCGCCTTCAGCCGCTCGAACAGGCTCATGCGGGAATGGTCTGCTGTTCGGGCGGCCAGACCACGGGGAAGGTCGGGCAGTCCATCAGGTCACCGGGCTCCAGACCCACGTCGGGGAACGGCGGCGACATCTGGCCCTTGCGGCGGGCGAAACGGGCATCGTCACCGGTCCAGCGGAAGGCCACGGCGCGACGGCGATGCTGGCCCCGGTTGCCGGGCGCGCCGTGCAGGGTACGGGCGTGGAAGGCGATGGCGTCGCCCGGCTCAACGGCGAAGCTGAGAATGCGGTAGTCTTCAGGACTGGCATCGATATCCGGTACCGACGGGCCGTCATGATCCTCGTAATCGCGCTGGTTCAGGAAATAGCGCGGGCGGTAGTGGATGCCCGACAGGTGCGATCCGGCGACGAAAGTCATGGTCACGTCCGCCGGTACCGGATCCAGCGCCACCCAGGTCGATCCGACCTGATCACCGTCAACGGCCCAGTACGGCTGGTCATGGTGCCAGGGGGTTGCGGTCTGGGTGCCGGGGTCCTTCACCAGCACATGCTCGTGAAACAGGTTCACCTTCCTGCTGCCGAACAGGGCCGCGACCTTCTCTGCGATACCGCTCTCCCGGACGAAGGCGCGATAGCCGTCGATCCGGTCCCAGTTGCAGTAGTCACCGAAGTAGAACCCGTCCGCCCCCTCCGGCGTGTAGACCTTGCCGAACGGTCCCGGGTTGGCGATGTTCTGCTCCACCGCCTCGCGCAGCCGTGCCAGCCAGTGCGCGTCCGCCGCGCCCTTCAGCACCACCACGCCGTCGCGCCGGAACGCCTCGATCGTTTCCGTATCCAGCATTACTGCGACTCCCTTCGTTTGCGTTTCGTCGCGGGAATGTAGCGCCCGGCAGCGGATCGCGCCACGACCCGGTACGTGCCGCCATGGTCAGAGACATGAACGGCGCGCTGCCCGACATGCAGGGGGGTGGGTGACCCGGCGGGTTGCTACTTGGTTGCGACCGCGTCTCCGACCGGCAGCTCCCGCGCCGCGATCTCGTCCAGCCAGGGCAGGGTGGCCGCCCTGGTGTCCATTTCCTCCCGGTACGCCAGAAAGGCCTTCAGGTTGCCCCCTGCCAGCTTGATGCCGGTCGGAAGCTTGATCGACAGCGGGTTCACCTGCTGGCCGTTCTTCAGCACCTCGTAGTGCAGGTGCGGACCGGTGGAGCGGCCGCTGGTTCCGACGTAGCCGATGATCTGACCCTGCGTGACGCGGCTGTTCTTCTTCAGGCCACGGCGATAGCCGCGCATGTGGGCATAGGCGGTGGAATATTCGCCGTTGTGGCGAATGCGGATGTAGCGGCCATAGCTGCCCTTGGTGCCGATATAATCGATGACACCGTCACCGGCGGCCTTGATCGGGGTGCCGTGTGGCGCGGCGAAGTCGGTCCCCTTGTGCATCCGGGTATAGCCGAGGATCGGGTGCTTGCGCTTGCCGAAGCCCGACGACAGCCGTGCCCCGTCGATCGGGGTCCGCATCAGCGTCTTGCGCACGCTCTGGCCCCTGGCATTGAAGTAGTCGGCGCGGGGCTCACCCTTCGGATGGAAGTGGTAGTAGGTCAGGGGCTTGCCGGAGAGGGTGAGCGACGCGGCCAGCACCTGCCCCGTCTTGGCGACATTGCCGTTCTCATCGACGAAACGCTCATAGATCAGCTCGAACGAATCGCCGGTCCTGATCTCGCGCTGGAAATCGACGTCGAAACTGAAGATGCGGATCAGTTCGATCAGTATCTCATGTTCCAGTCCGGCCCGGTCGGCGGCAAGGAACAGCGAATCCTCGATCACCCCCCGCCCGCGCACCAGTTCCTGGTCGAACTCCCGCAGGTCTTCCCGGGCGTCGAAGCCGGCCTGGGCCGCTTCCCCGCTGTCCAGGCCCTCGATATCCCTGTGCGCGATGACGGTACGCTCGACGTTCTCCTGAATGCGGACCTCTGCCAGCATGTCATTGTTGCCATCGAACAGGATGGTCAGGTGCTGTCCGGGCCGCAGACGCCTGAGGTCGGTCAGCATGTCCAGCGCGCGCGAGGCATTATGGGCGCTGACATTGTCGGCGCCTGCCTTGGCCAGCGCGGACGCAAGCGTGTCACCGCTCTGGATCACGGCATCGACCCGGCGCGCGGTCGCCGGGGCGTCGCTTTCCGAGACCCCGTCAGTCTCCAGCCCGAAGGATTCGCGTTGCCGCTGCAGACGCTCGAAGAAGGCGTCCAGATCACCGTCGCGGCGCGGCGTCAGCAGCATGTCCGACGGAGCCGGCCGGGTCGTGTCAACCGCTGCCCGCGCGCCGCCCGTGCCGTCATCGGACCGGGTCAAGACGATGAAGGCAATCAGACCGACCGTGGCCACGCAGACAGCGCCCATGGCGAGCCAACGGCGGCTGGTTCCTGTTGCGGGGGTTTCGACAGTCATGGGCATTCACCGGCTGGTTCTGGGTTGGCGAAGTGTCCGAACCATCGCCGGACGAATCACGCTTGGAATCCAAGTGTTTCGCGCAAAGGGGGAAGATGCTCGCAATCCCGTGGAGCTGTCAAGATCAGCGCGAAGCCCCGGCTTCCGGGGGTCTTGCCGGAGAAATGCGCCACAACGCAAAAAAACTGTCACGGGGGCTGTTGACAGGTTGGGCGGCAGGGGCCTATAAGCCGCCTCCGCTGCAGGGCAATACGCCCCGACGCGGCACCGGGTGCCTCGGCATCCGAACTTTCCAGAAGCCTCTTGGCCACGGAATTTGCCGACCGCCCCGGTGGTTGGCCCTGCTGTTTGACATGGTTGGATTGAAGGGG
>CAXBNO010000422.1:0-3555 GCA_963976775.1 uncultured Kordiimonadales bacterium | reverse complement strand
CGGGAAACCGGGCTGCTGCCGCACCTCAATCCCGGCCTGATGGACTTGGATGACCTGAAACGGCTGCGCCAGGTCTCCGTCTCCATGGGCATCATGCTGGAGGGCACCGCGCCCAGTCTGATGGAGCGGGGCAAGCCGCACTTCGGCTCCCCCGACAAGGACCCGGCCCTGCGCATCGCCTGCATGGATGCCGCCGGAGAGGCCCGGGTGCCCTTCACCAGCGGCATCCTGATCGGCATCGGCGAGACACGGGCGGAGCGACTGGACGCGCTGTTCGCCCTGCGTGACCTGAACGACCGCCACGGGCACCTGCAGGAAGTCATCATCCAGAACTTCCGCGCCAAGCCGGGCACGAAGATGGTCGATGCGCCGGAGCCGGACCTGGACGAGCTCTGCTGGACCATTGCCATGGCGCGGCTGCTGTTCGCACCCGAAATGCATGTGCAGGCGCCGCCGAACCTCAGCCCCGGCGTGCTGCCACGCCTGATCGGTGCCGGCATCGACGACTGGGGCGGCGTGTCCCCGGTCACGCCCGACTTCGTGAACCCGGAAGCCCCCTGGCCGCACCTGGAGAAGCTGCGGCTGGAAACGGCGCTGGGCGGCAAGCGACTGGCGCAGCGCCTGCCGGTCTATCCCGAGCATATGGAAGATGCGGACCGCTGGCTCGACCCGGCGTTCCACAAGGCGGTGCTGGACCGCACCGACGGTCAGGGACTGGTGCGCGACGACGCCTGGTCACCGGGGGAGCATGACGCGATCCCCGATCTGCCCGCCATGCGTCCCTCCGGCACGCTGAAACCGGTCATCGACCGCGCGGTGGTCGGTGAACGGCTGGAGCCTGAGGAGATCGTGCGCCTGTTCCGCGCCCGCGACGCCGACTTCGTGGCGGTCGTGCAGGCGGCGGATGCACTGCGCCAGCGGGTCAGCGGCGAGAGCGTTTCCTACGTCGTCACGCGCAACATCAACTACACCAACGTCTGCTACTTCAAGTGCCAGTTCTGCGCCTTCTCCAAGGGCAAGCTGTCGGAGAACCTGCGCGGCCGCCCCTATGACATCGGCCTCGACGAGATCCGCCGCCGGGTCCGCGAAGCCTGGGATCGCGGCGCGACGGAAGTCTGCATGCAGGGGGGCATCCACCCCGACTATACCGGCCAGACCTATCTCGACATCCTCGACGCGGTGCATGAGGCCGCGCCCGACATGCACGTCCATGCCTTCTCACCGCTGGAAGTCGCCCAGGGCGCGGCGACGCTCGGCCTGACCGTGGCCGGGTTCCTGCAACGGCTGAAGGACCATGGCCTCGGCACCCTGCCCGGCACGGCGGCAGAGATACTGGACGAAGAAGTACGTGTAACCCTTTGTCCCGACAAGCTGCGTACCGACCAATGGCTTGACGTCATGCGCGATGCGCACCGGGTCGGGTTCCGCACCACGGCCACGATCATGTTCGGTCACATCGACCATTACCGCCACTGGGCGCGGCACCTGCTGAGCATCCGAGACCTGCAGGCGGAGACCGGCGGCTTCACCGAGTTCGTGCCCCTGCCCTTCGTCCACATGGAGGCACCGATCTACCTCAAGGGCCGTGCCCGCAAGGGGCCGACGTTCAGGGAGGCGGTGCTGATGCACGCTGTGCCGAGGCTGGTCTTCAACGGCCTGATCGACAATATCCAGACCAGCTGGGTGAAGATGGGGCCAGCGGGCGTCCGCGCCTGCCTCGCCGCCGGGGCCAACGACCTGGGCGGCACCCTGATGAACGAGACCATCACCCGCGCCGCCGGTGCCGCGCATGGGGAGGAGATGCCGCCGCACATGATGGAGGATCTGATCCGCCAGTCAGGCCGCACCGTCCGCCAGCGCACCACCACCTACGAAACCGCCCCCGAAAGCCGCACCCAGCGCTCCCGCCAGGCGGCTCCACTGGAAGACGTGGTGAACACCCCCGCCACGAGATATGACCGGGACCAGCGCCCGACACGGCTGGTAAGGCCGGGACTGGAGGCCGGGTTGCGGGAGATCAGCGGCGGAGACTAGTTTCACAGGTGCATGATCAGGTCTGGCAAGACCCATGGCGCTCAACGGTCAACTCCGGGGGAGCAGGCTGGTCGTACTGCCATCGTCTTGCGCTGTTTCCCGTGGAGAACACATATGCAACATCTGGCAATCATCTTCGCCACGGTCTTTCTTGCGGAACTCGGAGACAAGACCCAGCTCGCCACCCTGCTGTTCGCCACTGACAAGCAGCAACACCCCATGCTGATCTTCATGGCCGCGTCACTGGCGCTGGTGGCATCCACCGCCATCGCGGTTGCCCTGGGTACAGTGGCGGAACGCTATCTGACCATGGTCCCGCTCAAGCTCATCGCCGGTGCCGGTTTCGTGGTGATCGGTCTCCTGACCATCTGGGGCCACTACTACGGAAAATGACTGCGATGGGGCGACCGATCGTTCCGTCAATGCAGCGCAGGCGTCGGTTGGTCAGGCCGGGACTGGAGGCCGGGTTGAGGGAGATCAGCGGCGGGGATTGAGATGCTTTCCAGCCAGAATTATATTAATGTGCTTACGTGAACGATAATATTCGCGAGGACGCCATCATGGAAATGAAGCTTAGACGGACCGGCAATTCGCTGGCGACCACCTGGCCAAAGGAGTTGCTGAACCGGCTGAATGTCGGTGAAGGTGACCGACTGTTCGCCGTCGAAACGCCTCATGGTATTCTCGTGACTCCATACGATCCCGCATTCGATCGGGCGATGGATATTGCCAAGCGTGTCATGGCCCGCGACCGTGACGCGCTGAAGGAACTCGCCAAATAGACATGGCCAGCGAGCCAGTCTGGATCGATGAGCGCGCCGTAGCCGCAATCAGTATGCAGGCAGTTGCCCGGTTTGGCGGCCATTCCGGCGAAGTTCGCGACGAGAGCCGCCGCCCTCGGTCGCCCGCTGAACAAGTGGCATTACAATACGCTGAAGCCGGACCTGTTCACGCTCGCTGCCGACTATTGTTTCGGGCTGGTCAAGGGACATCCGTTCCATGACGGGAACAAGAGAACCGCCTATATCGTAGCGATTGTCTTCCTGGAACTGAACGGTTTCGTCTGCGCGCCAGATCAGGTGGATATTGTCGCAACCATGCTCGGTGCCGCAGCAGGAACATTCAGCGAAGACCGGCTTGCCGAATGGTTTCGAGCGAATGCCAGCCCACTCTGACGTTCCGCTGACCTGCGAAATCTCAATGCAGCGCAGGCGTCGGTCCGTGCCCCGTTTCGTCGATCATGTGGCCGCGCTGGAAGCGGTCGAGGGTGAAGGCGGCGTTCAGTTCGTGGGGTTCGTCGCGGGCGATGGTCCAGGCGAAGCACCAGCCCGAGGCCGGGGTGGCCTTGAACCCGCCGTAGCACCAGCCTGCGTTGACGTAGAGGCCGTCGATGGGGCTCTTGGTGATGATCGGGCTGCCGTCCATGGTCATGTCCATGATGCCGCCCCAACTGCGCAGCAGCTTGAGACGGCGCGTGTTGGGAAACAGCGACGCCAGCAGCCCGTGGACGTTGTGCACCAC
>CAXBNO010000421.1:0-3580 GCA_963976775.1 uncultured Kordiimonadales bacterium | reverse complement strand
TGGTTGTCGCGGCACCGCAGAACGCGACCTGAAAGAAGAAGAAGGCAATTTCCTGCGGGACAGGCTTGCTGCCTGACCCCGGATCGAACAGGAAGGCACTGGTACCGAACAGACCGGTTTCGCTGGCACCGAACATGATGCCGTAACCGGCGAGCCAGAACAGCATCACCGCCAGACAGAAGTCGGCGATGTTCTTCATTGCCACGTTGATGGTGTTCTTGGCGCGCACCAGCCCGATCTCGAGACAGGCGAAGCCCGGTTGCATGATCAGCACCAGCACGGTGCAGATCAGAATCCACAGAAGATCGATGTGGGCGCCCAAATCCTGCACGGCATCTCACCTGAACTATCGACTACGCACGTCCCTGACCGCTCGATAGATAGACGCAGGGTTTCAACAACTGGTTAATGAACCGGCCCGCCGGACACAATACCGATATGCATCAACCGTCTAGATCGTTCCATCGGATGATGGAGCGGGCCGGTGCCGCAATCAAACAGTCGAACGATCTAAAGGCCCAGAACCAGCTTGGCGATGATGTTGCGCTGGATCTCGTTGGAACCGGCATAGATGGTCGCTGCCCTGTGGTTCAGGTGTCTGGGCAGGGCCGTGAGCGCATGTTCCGGCCCCACGGCGCTGACGTTCGATCCGACGGTGCGGGCGGCCTTCTGGTCGGGCCATGCGTGATAGGCAACGGCCTCCGTCGTCAGTTCCGCCGCGCGCTGCAGGATCTCCGAACCGCGTACCTTCATCATGGAGGAGGCGGCACCCGGCGTCCGTCCCTCCGCCAGCGCGCAGAGGGCCTGCTTCTCCACATGCTCCAGCGCCAGCGTATCGCATTCGGCCTCGGCGATCCGGGTACGGAAGGTCATGTCGTCGATCAGCCGTGCCCCATCGCCGTCGCGTTCTGCCCGCGCGACCGCCTTCAGGTGGGCCAGTGAGGCATGCAGGCCGGGACTGTAGCTGTTGCCGCCACGCTCGAACTCCAGCAGGTACTTGGCGACCGTCCAGCCATCGTTCTCACGACCGACAAGATTGCTGGCCGGAACCCGTACATCCTCGAAGAAGACCTGATTGACCTCATGATCACCGGCCATGGTGATGATCGGGTCGACCGTGATGCCTGGTGCATCGAAGTTGTCGATCAGGATGAAGGAAATGCCCTCCTGCGCCTTGCCATCGGTGCTGGTGCGGACCAGACAGAACATGCGGTTCGCATGCTGGGCGAAGGTGGTCCAGATCTTCGATCCATTGATGATGTAGTCATCACCGTCCCGCACGGCGCGGGTCTTGAGCGAAGCGAGATCAGACCCGGAGCCCGGTTCAGAGTAACCCTGGCACCAGATGTCCTCGCCGGACAGGATGCGGGGCAGGTAGTATTCCTGCTGTTTCGGCGTGCCGAAGTGCATCAGCACCGGGCCCACCATCTGAACCCCCATGACCAGCGGCACCGGCGTGCCCGCGGCTGCGCACTCGGCGTTGAAGATATAGAGCTGCAGCGGCGACCAGCCCGGACCGCCGAACTCGGTCGGCCAGGTCGCAGCGGACCAGCCCCGGGATGCCAGGGTCCGGAACCACTTCATGCCGATCCGGAAATCGCTGAACGGGCCTGTGGTCAGGCGCGCGCCGTCACGCATTTCCTCTGTCAGATTTTCTGCGATCCAGCCGCGCACCTCGTCGCGAAAGGCCACATCTTCGTCGGTCAGGCTGAGATCCATTTGGCTGTCCTCCCCAGAGCAGTCCGGGAATGGTAGGCGCTGCACCGGATTCAATCCAGTGGCAGCACGTCTCCAAAATGCTCCGGCACCTGCAATGGACCCATGTGCCCGGCGCAGGCAATTGTCACGCGCCGGGCCTGCGGCAGCGCATCGGCCAGCCGATCGAGGATGCGGGCTGCGGGCGGCGGACCCTTCGCACTCCCCACCAGCGTCAGGGGCACATCGATTGTCGCATAGTGAGACGCGAAGTGGGTGTCGAAGCTGACCTTCGCCGTGTCGGCGTTGATCTGTGGGGCCATGGCGACAATGCTCTGCCGGGCCTTTTCCGGCAGATCATCCCACCTGTCGCCGTTCCAGAGGGATATGAAGTCGCGTACCGCCTCCTCCGCACGCCCTTCCGCCATCAGAGGGGCAATGCGGGATACGGCGCGGGTATCCTTTGACAGCACTCCGGCGTCTTCCGCATGTTCGCGCAGGACACCGATTGCCACCGGTTCGAAGACCGTGATCTGCCGCATGGGCACACCATCGGCGGCCAGTCGCAGGGTCACGAACCCACCCATCGAGTGACCGAAGACGGGCAGGGGTGAGGGCGCCTGATCCAGGAAGTGACGCGCAACGGCCATGTGGCGCGCCATGGCATCCGGGCCGGGCACGCGGGTGGCACCGTAGCCGTCCAGGTTGGGCAGGATCGCGCACCAGCCCCGTTCGGCGGCGATCTCCGCCAGACGGATCAGGCTGGCCGCGCCGGTGCCGGAGGCGTGCAGCATAAGCAACTGCGGCGCGTCCTCCGGTCCGACCTCGAAGCCGTCAATGATACCGATGCGGGTTTCCCGCCGGAACGGCGTGATCATCCGAAGCGTATCAGCCTTCCATGCGGGCGACCGTCTGGCCTTCCGCCACAGCCTCGTCCTTTTCCACCAGTATCTCGGTAATCTTGCCGGAAACAGGTGCCACGACCGGGATTTCCATCTTCATGGACTCCAGGATGATCACAGCCTCCTCTTCCTCGACCGCCTGACCGACCCCGGCCTCGATCAGCCAGACCTTGCCTGCGATCTCCGACTTGATCTCGATTTCCGCCATGTGCCCTGTCTCCCCAAATGCACGTGTCCGAATGGATGGCGCGGAGCCTAATGCGGCTTCGTCAATAAGTGAACGGCCAGCTCTGCATATGGTGTGCGCCAATTCCGCCGGTGCGCCGACGCTGGTGTGCCTCCAGCATCCGGGCAAGCCATTGCCGGGTGTCGCGCGGGTCTATGACGTCATGGGCCAGGTACTGCCCCGCGAGGTCGTAGGGGGAGCAGCCAAGGGAGTATTCGTCCACGGCGGCGGCGAACCGTTCAGGCTCCGCCTTCGGGTCGAGGCCGGTCACGATGGAGGCGGCGACGGCGGGATCGACAAAGCTGATATCCGCAGTGAACCAGCAGGCCATTTCGTCCGAGCGACCTCCGCCCATGTTGATATAGGCCTGACCATAGGACTTGCGCATGACCACCGACAGGACCGGGACCGTGGCAAGCTCCAGGGCCTGCATGAAGTTCATGATCTTTCCGGGCACCTTCCTGTGCTCGCCCTCGACTCCGATCAGGAATCCCGGGACATCGGCCAGGAAGATGATGGGCACGTTGAAGCTGTCGCAGGTGGCAATGAAGCCGGTGGCCTTGTCGCAGGAATCGACATCCAGCGCCCCGCCCTTGAACATCGGATTGTTGGCAATGATGCCGACAGTGCGACCTTCGATGCGGGCGAAACAGGTCACCAGAGACCGCCCGAAACGCTCCTTGATCGGGAACATGCTGTCGCGGTCGGCGATCAGGTTGATGACCTTGCGGACGTCGTAGGTGCGTCGGCGTTCCTC
>CAXBNO010000420.1:0-3593 GCA_963976775.1 uncultured Kordiimonadales bacterium | reverse complement strand
CGCGCAGCATCTGTGGCACCTCCGGATAGGCATCCAGCCGCAGGTAGAGATCAGCCAGCTCATCCCGCAGCGCATCGTCCCGGATCGACAGCGAGGCCATGGCATAGTCCAGCGCATCCAGGGTCACCTGCCAGAAGGTTGCATGATGCCCCATCAGGCCGCGCAGCCAGGTGTACTGCAGTTGCTTGGCCCGCCAGGTCTCGGCCAGCGGCTGCCACTTGTCGCCCAGACTGTCCGCGCAATGCCTGGCGGCCGCATTCACGTCGAACAGCGTGCCATAGGCGTCGAACACGCAGGCGCGTATTCCCGGCAAATGTTTCTCGGTCATTCGATTTCTCCCTGCCGCAGGCCAGAACGACCCAGTGTGGCGCCAATGTAGTGCAATCGACCCGGAGGCCGAAACCGATCAGGCATTTCAATTCGATGCCTGTTTGGGCAATCATATCTTAACCAACCATGGGAAATGATGGGGGTCAGCCCCGAATGCCGCCGCCCGAGAGAAGCACCACATGCTCCGCCTACGCCGACACAACAGCCTGATCCTTGCACTGATGGTCGGCCTGTGCCTCTCCGTTTTGCCACTCAGGTCCGCCGATGCCGGGCGCATTCTGAAACGCATCCAGGCAGATGGTGTGGTCCGGTGCGGCGTCACCGCCAGTGGGGTCGGACTCTCCGAGGTCGGCGTATCGGGCAGGTGGGAAGGTTTCTTCGTCGATTTCTGTCGTGCTCTGGCCTCTGCCGTCCTGAACGACCCGGATGCCGTCGAACCGGTTGAAGTCGACGACATCGTCCGGTTTCAGGCCCTTGCCAACGGGGCTTTCGATGTCCTGATGGCCAATACCACCTGGACGATCGGTCGTGATACGGCGCTGGGAATCACCTTCGCCGACGTGCTGCTCTATGACGGACAGGGGTTTCTCGCCCACCGTTCGCTCGGTGCGAAGTCCCTGGCGGAGGTCAGGAGCGGCACTGTCTGCGTACCCGGTGGCACCACGACGGTGAAGAACCTGTCGGAACTGACGGCCGGACTGGATGGCCGGATTGAGGCCATCGAGTTCAATTCCTCGGAGGCGCTCTACGACGCCTTCTTTTCGCGACGCTGTGACATCATCACCTATGACATCTCCCCGCTGGCATCCCTGAAGCAGACAAGGGCGAATGACTCGGACAATTTCGTCCTGTTTCCCGACATCATCTCCAAGGAACCGCTGTCTTCGGTGATCCAGCGCGGCGATGATGAATGGTTCCACATCGTGCGCTGGGCCAGTCGCGCCCTGGTCGCCGCCGAGGAACTGGGAATCACGGGCGCCAATGTCGAGGAGATGCGCGGGAGCGACATCCCCGAGATACGGCGGCTGCTGGGAACAGACAGCCAGATCGGACTGGGCATGGGTCTCAGCAACGACTGGGCCTATCGCATGATCCGCGACCTCGGCAACTACGGGGAAATCTATGAACGCCACCTGGGTGAAGGTGGACTTGGCATCCCGCGGGGGCTGAACGCACTCTGGCGTGATGGCGGCCTGCACTACGCCCCGCCGATTCGTTGAGTTATCATGCCGGAATCAGCATTTGCCGCCAGGAGGCATCGCGTTGACACGGCTTGACCGAAAGGTTTCGGTTTCGACCAAGTTCTCGGCTGCGCTTGTCCTGACCCTCATGGTCATGGTGGGGGCAGGCGGTGTCGCGTTCTATTCCATGGCGCGTCTGGCAGACGGTTATGACAGCGTCGCAACCCGGACAATCCCGAAGCTGACCAGCGCCTCGCGTCTCGACCGCATTTCGAGCTCCATTGGCGCGACCGCTTCACGACTGGTGGCGAGCAAGTCCGACTATGTGCGCATGACGATCGCGAACAGGCTCGACGACAATATCAAGGCCCTGGACGAGGCACTTGAAACCTTCGATTTCGAACCTCTTGCCGGCGAGCTCGGGGATCGCGACCTTGTGCTGCAGGTCAGCGAGAATCGCGACCGCATGCGCGAGAATCTTGCGGAATTGAGCCAGATCGTCGCCAAGCGTATCAGGGCAGAGGAACAGATCGAACGCATCCTGGACCAGGCCGATCATCTGAGCGACGAGATCGCACAACGTCTGTCGCCGTCCGGCGACTCCGCCTTCGGAAAGGAATGGCTGATCAACCTCGGTTGGGCGCTGGAATCGATGCTTTCCGTACGCAATGCCGAAACGCGCTTCCAGATTGACCGCGTGCAGCAGAAGTACGTGACAAGCCGCCACGTCGGACTCGTGGGCCTGAAGGGGTACGCATTCGACCCACCGAACGATCCCGCAGACGGATCCCGGCGCCCAGCCGGGATAGAGACGTTTGGCTGGCAGCTGTCCGATTTTCTTGGCAGTAACCATCATGTCTTCGAACTTGCCCGGGTACGGCTGGCGCTGATGGCACAGGAAAACGGCCTGCTCTCCCGCAACAAGCGTCTTTCAAGCCGACTGACAAGTTCGGTTTCCGATCTCTTCCACACCATGCAGAAACGCATCGACAGCCGCAACGTGGAGCTTCGCAAACTGGAGCAGGAGAGCGAACTGACCCTGCTCTTCGCCTTTCTGGCCGGTGTCGCCCTGATCCTCAGCCTGCTCGCATACCTGCGACTGAGCGTGCTGAAACGCCTGTCGGAACTGCAGCAGGCAATCCTGCGTCACGTCGATGGCGACCGGGTCGAGATCCCGGTACAGGGCCACGACGAGATCGCGGATATCGGACAGTCCCTGCGCTACCTTGTCGGCATGATCTCGGAACGCGAGCAGAACCTGCGCAACGCAAAGCTGAATGCGGAGCACCTGGCCGACAGGGCCGAGGCAGCCAACCGGGCGAAATCGATGTTCCTGGCCAACATGAGCCACGAACTGCGCACGCCGCTGAACGCCATTATCGGTTTCTCCGAAATGATCACCCATTTCGTCAACAAGCCGGAACGCAACCAGGAATACGCGAATTACATAAGCACCAGCGGCAGGCATCTGCTGACCGTGATCAACGAGGTGCTGGACTATTCCAAGATCGAGGCCGGCAAGATGGAGCTGACGCGCGAGGATGTGCGCTTTGCCGATATCGTCCACGAGATTCATCCGCTGATCGAGTTCCAGTTGAAGACGGCTGGCCTGACCCTGCGTCAGGAGGTCCCGCAGAACCTGCGGATCAATGTCGATCCCCAGGCATTGCGCCAGATGCTGGTGAACCTGCTGTCCAATGCCATCAAGTTCTCGCCCGGCGGGCGGGAGATATTGCTGAGCGTGCGCCTGCAGCCCGACGTCTGCGAGATCGCCGTCATCGACAGGGGGGTTGGCATCCCCAGTGCCCAGCTCGACGCGGTGATGATGCCGTTCCAGCAGGCGCGCAACGACTATGTCGCAACCGGCGAGACCGGTACCGGCCTGGGGCTCGCCATCGTCGACAATCTGATGCGCCTGCATGGCGGAACCGTGCGCATCGAAAGCGAGGAAGGATTCGGCACAACCGTCCGTTTGCTGTTTCCTGCCGATATCGTGGTCCCGCAATCATCGGGACAGCCAACACTTACTGTCGTCGCTTCACGCACCTGACCGGCTCTTCAGGTGGCGGCTGCCCCGTCCCT
>CAXBNO010000419.1:0-3599 GCA_963976775.1 uncultured Kordiimonadales bacterium | reverse complement strand
CTATCTCGCACGGTAGACGCGAAGCAATCCGAACGATTGGGGACTGAATTGATGCATGACGTGATTGTCGTGGGCGCGGGCAATGCCGCGTTCTGCGCGGCGCTGGCCGCAGCGGAGAACGGGGCGAAGCGCATTGCGGTGCTGGAACGCGCGCCGCAGGAGGAATCGGGGGGCAACAGCCGCTTCACCGCCGGTGCGATCCGATTTGCCTACGACGGGTTGAGTGATCTGCAGGCCGTCATGCCCGACCTGTCGGATGAGGAGATCGCCACCACGGACTTCGGCACCTACACCGAGGACCAGTTCTTCGACGACATGTTCCGCGTCACCCAGTATCGCACCGATCCGCAGCTCTGCGAGATGCTGGTGCGCCGTTCGCGGGACACGATGGTCTGGATGCGGGAGAAGGGCGTCCGCTTCGTGCCGATCTATGGCCGCCAGGCGTTCAAGGTCGATGGCCGGTTCAGGTTCTGGGGCGGCCTGACGGTCGAAGCCTGGGGCGGCGGCCCCGGTCTGGTCGATTCCCTGACCGCCATCGCCGAGGCGCAGGGTATCGAAGTCCACTACGAGACCCGGGCGACCGAACTGATGTTCGATGGTGTCGCGGTCACCGGTGTCCGCGTGCGCCGCCGGGGCGGTGCGCCGGAGGACATGCCGGCCCGCGCCGTGGTGGTTGCGGCAGGCGAGGCCAATCCCGAATGGCGCACACGCTACCTCGGCCCCGGCTGGGAACTGGCCAAGGTGCGCGGCAGCCGCTTCAACACCGGCGACGGCATCCGCATGGCGCTGGATATCGGTGCCGCCCCCTATGGCAACTGGTCCGGCTGTCACGCCGTCGGCTGGGAACGCAATGCGCCGGAGTTCGGCGATCTGGACGTGGGCGACCAGTTCCAGAAGCACTCCTATCCCTTCGGCATCATGGTCAACGCCCAGGGCCGCCGCTTCGTCGACGAGGGCGCGGACTTCCGCAACTATACCTATGCCCGCTATGGCCGCGAAGTGCTGGCGCAGCCGGGGCAGTTCGCCTGGCAGGTCTTTGACGCCAAGGTGGCGCACCTGCTGCGCGGCGAATACCACATCCGTCAGGTGACCAAGGCAAAGGCCGACACGCTGGAGGCGCTGGTGGCGCAGATGGAGGGTGTCGATCCGGACGGCTTCCTGGCGGAGGTCGCGGCCTACAACAATGCCGTTCAGACAGACGTGGCCTTCAATCCGAACGTGAAGGACGGACGCGGCACCAGTGGCCTGTCACTGCCCAAGACCAACTGGGCCAATACTCTGGATGAAGGCCCGTTCGAGGCCTATGCGGTGACCTGTGGCATCACCTTCACCTTCGGCGGACTGCGGGTCACGGACGAGGCGCAGGTGGTGGACACGGACCAGCGCCCGATTCCCGGGCTCTATGCGGCGGGGGAACTGGTCGGCGGCATCTTCTATCACAATTATCCGGGCGGCACGGGGCTGATGTCCGGCGCCGTGTTCGGGCGCGCCGCAGGCAGCGCCGCCGCGCGGGCATTGCAGGAGGCGTGATCCCATGCAACTGACCGAAGACCAGACGATGATCCGTGATGCAGCGCGCGCCTTCGCGCAAGCGGAGCTGGCCCCTGGTGCCATGGAACGGGACCGCAGCGGGGAGCCGCCGCTGGACCTGCTGCGGCAGATGGGCAACCTCGGCCTGATGGGCATGACGGTGCCGGAGCAATGGGGCGGTGCCGGGGCCGACATGACGTCCTACGTGCTGGCACTGATGGAAGTGGCGGCGGCGGATGGCGCGGTCTCCACGGTCATGAGCGTCAACAATTCGCCGTGCTGCGCCGCGCTGATGCGCTATGGCAATGACAGCCAGCGGGAACGGTGGCTGCGCCCGCAGGCCACCGGGGAGATCATCGGTGCCTTCTGCCTGACCGAGCCGCAGGCCGGTTCCGACGCCTCCAACCTGCGCACCCGCGCGGTGCGCAAGGGGGATCGCTGGGTGCTGAACGGGGTGAAGCAGTTCATTACCTCCGGCTCCATCGGCGGCGTGGCGCTGGTCTTCGCGGTGACCGATCCGGAGAAGGGGTCGAGAGGCATCTCGGCCTTTCTGGTGCCGACTGACACGCCCGGCTATCGGGTGGCGTCGAAGGAGCAGAAGCTCGGCCAGAGGTGCTCCGACACCTGCCAGATCGCCTTCGAGGATTGCGAGGTCCCGCTGGAGAATCTGGTGGGGGAGGAAGGCCAGGGCTATCGCATCGCCCTGGCGAACCTGGAGACGGGCCGGATCGGCATCGCCGGTCAGTCCATCGGCATGGCCCGCGCCGCCTACGAGAAGGCGGTGGCCTACGCGCGCGAGCGCACCGCCTTCGGCAAGACCATCGTCGAGCATCAGGCTGTCGGCTTCCGGCTGGCCGACATGAAGACCCGGATCGAGGTCGCGACCCAGATGCTGTTCCACGCCGCCGACCTGAAGCAGCGGGGCGAGCCCTGCCTCTCGGAGGCATCGATGGTGAAGCTCTTCGCCTCCGAGATGGCGGAGCAGGTCTGCACAGACGCGATCCAGATCCACGGCGGCTATGGCTATGTCGCGGACTACGAGGTGGAACGGATCTATCGCGATGTCCGTGTCTGCCAGATCTACGAAGGCACTTCCGACGTGCAGCGCCTCGTCATCGCCCGCCAGATCGCGGCGGGTTGAACAGAGCTATCCAACAGTCGGAGTGCGCCAGCCGGAATTCCAATCTGATCTGAGCAATATCAGAGATATATGGTGCCTGCCCGTGTCAGTTGAGATGAAGCCGCAAGAGCATCCGGATATCGATCCAGGTCCGTTGCAGGGCTGTCCGGGAGCATTCACTTTCGTCACGGGAACGGGAACCAGTTGTGAGTCGCGTGCCTTTTGGGCCTGGGCCTATGTTCACGCAGATCCGCCCCACCGGAGACCCACTGCGCATGACGTCTTACCTTGTTGCCGCCATCGCTGCGGTGGCCATCATGAGTTTCCTGCTGTCGCCAAGGGTTCGCACCGCCGAGGGATTCTTCCGAGGCACTTCGGATGAAGGTCTTGCCCCCGGCCTGCTGACCCTGACCCTGTCCCAGGTCACGACCTGGATCTTTGCCCGCTCTCTGATGAACGCGGCGATCCTGGGCTTCTACTACGGCATAGCCGGCGCGCTGGCCTATGCTGCCTATTACCTGAGTTTTCTGACCGGTGGGTTGATCGTCGACCGGATTCGCTTTCGCTTTGGTGCCGACAGCGTGCAGGATTTCCTCGCCGACCACTATGGTGCCCTGGGCCGCTGGACATATAATCTGCTCGTTGGCATACGCCTGCTCAGCGAGGTATTTGCCAACCTGTTGGTCCTCGGGATCATCTTCGGCGCCGCCGGAACCACGGGTTACACACTCGCCATCGTCGGTATTGCAGTTCTGACCCTGGGCTATTCCATGATTGGTGGGCTGCGCGGCTCATTGCGGACAGATGTAATGCAGACGTCGATCCTGTATGTCGGTCTCGGAGTGCTGCTGGCGCTGACCGTCATTCGTCCCGAATTCGACGCGGTCGCGGTCTTCGGTTCCAGTCCAGACATGGGCGGGCCGGGCTGGGTCCTGCTTGCGGTCGCGCT
>CAXBNO010000418.1:0-3605 GCA_963976775.1 uncultured Kordiimonadales bacterium | reverse complement strand
CATCGGGTGTTCCCTCCTTCCCATAAATTAGCACGGAAAGAAGGTTAAGTGGACACATGGAATTTAAAAAATTTTCCAGACATGAATTAGATAATATGAAGAATTCTATCAAGAATGATTCAATGAACCTTATTGGCCCATTGAATATTAGTCTCCTGAATATCCTCAGTGATATCGATTCATTTTGCAAACGTCAAATTCAAGTTAATAAAGAGAAACTCGAAAGCTTGAATTCGTTCTTCGATTTGCCAATAAAGTAGTTTCTATATTGCCCCGAATCCCCCGCCGCCGGGGCTCTCGATGATGATGGCGTCGCCGGGGTTCAGGTCGGCGATGGACCAGCCGGGGCGCTGTTCGGTGTCGCCGTTGGCGCGGACGACGAAGTTGCGGCCCACGGCCCCATCCTTGCCGCCGTTCAGACCGAACGGCGCGACCTTGCGGTGGCTGGAGAGGAAGGAGGCGGTCATGGCCTCCCGGAACCTGATCCGGCGCACAGTGCCATCGCCGCCATGATGCGCGCCCTTGCCGCCTGAGCCGGTGCGGACGTGGAAATCCTCCAGGATCACGGGATAGCGGAACTCCAGCACTTCCGGGTCGGTCAGGCGGGTGTTGGTCATGTGAGTGTGCACGGCGCTGGTCCCGTGGAAGTCCGGTCCGGCCCCGGCCCCGCCGCAGATGGTCTCGTAGTACTGGTAGCGCTCATTGCCGAAGGTGAAGTTGTTCATGGTGCCCTGCGCCGCCGCCATGACCCCCAGCGCACCGAACAGGCAGTCGGTGATGCACTGGCTGGTCTCCACGTTCCCGGCCACGACCGCGGCCGGATAGACCGGGCGCAGCATGGATTTCTCCGGAATGATGACCTTCAGCGGTTTCAGGCAGCCGCCGTTCAGCGGGATCTCCGAATCCACCAGGCAGCGGAAGACGTAGAGCACCGCCGCATAGGCCACCGCCGTCGGCGCATTGTAGTTCGTCGGATGGGTCTCCGAAGTGCCGGTGAAGTCGATCACGGCGGAGCGATCGGCATGGTCGATGCTGACCTTCACCTGGATGAGGGAGCCATCATCCATCGGATAGGTGAATGCGCCGTCGTGCAGCACGTCGATGACGCGGCGCACGGATTCCTCGGCATTGTCCTGCACATGCCCCATGTAGGCCCGCACCACGTCGAGGCCGAAATCCTCCACCATGCGCCGCAGTTCCCGCGCACCCTTCTCGCAGGCGGCAATCTGGGCGGCCAGGTCGGCCATGTTCTGCTGCGGATTGCGTGCCGGGTACTTGCCGGAGCGCAGCAGGTCGATGGTCTCCTGTTCAAGCAGTTTGCCACCATCGACCAGCAACACATTGTCCAGCAAGACACCTTCCTCCTCCACATTGGTGGAGTCAGGGGGCATGGAGCCGGGTGTCTTGCCGCCGATGTCAGCGTGATGGCCGCGCGATGCGGTATAGAACAGCACCTCCGCCCCCGCATCGTCATAGACCGGGGCAATGACGGTGACGTCAGGCAGATGCGTGCCGCCGTTGTAGGGGGCGTTCAGCATGTAGACGTTGCCGGGCTTCATCGTCGCCGCGTTCTCGCGCACCACTGTCTTGATGGATTCCGACATGGACCCGAGATGCACCGGCATGTGCGGTGCGTTGGCGATCAGCTCGCCGGCCGCATCGAAGACAGCGCAGGAGAAGTCCAGCCGTTCCTTGATGTTCACCGAATAGGCCGTGCGCTCCAGCACCACGCCCATCTGCTCGGCGATGTTCATGAACAGGTTGTTGAAGATCTCCATCATCACCGGATCGGCCTCGGTGCCGATGGCGCGGGCATTGCTGCGCGCCTCCACCCGGCGCACGATCAGATGCCGCTTCGCCGTCAACTCCGCCTGCCAGCCCGGTTCGATGACGGTGGTCGACGTCGGTTCGCGAATGATCGCCGGACCGCTGATGGTGGCACCGGGCTGCATCGTCTCACGGTCAAACACACCGGTCTGATGGGCCTCACCCGCCATCCACGAGGAGACCTCGGCGATGCGGTCCGGTGCGTTGGCGATGCCGTCGCTCTCCGGATCGTCGATGACATCTCCCGGGGCCATGGCCTCCACCGTTGCCGCCTCGACGATGATTGTCTTCTCCGGGCTGGTAAACCCGAACTGCTGGCGATGCGCGGTCTCGAAGGCCTGCTTCGTCTCCGCCAGGCTGCCGAACGCGATGGCCAGCGCCGTGTCGGAACCGTCGTAGCGCACCAGGGCGCCGCGCCGGGTCTCGATCACGTCGGTGGCAATGTCCTGCGCCAGCAGTTCCTTCTCCGCTTCCGCAGCCAGTGCATCATGGATCCGACCGACCTCCGCCACACCTGCATCATCCAGCGGCAGTTCGACCGCACGCTCCCGCAGCGCCCGTGTGTCGGCCAGACCCATGCCATAGGCGGACAGCACGCCGGCATGCGGGTGCAGCAGCACCGTCTCGACACCCAGTTTGTCGGCCACCAGGCAGGCATGTTGCCCCCCTGCCCCGCCAAAGCAGTTCAGGACGTACTTCGAGACGTCATAACCACGCTGGATCGAGATCTTCTTGATCGCATTGGCCATGTTCTCGACCGCGATCTCCAGAAAGCCTGCCGCGACCTGTTCCGGGGTCCGGCTGTCACCGGTCTCCGCCGAGATACGGGCCGTCAGCTCCTCGAACTTCTCGCGCACCACCCCGGCGTCCAGCGGCTCGTCGCCGTTGGGGCCAAAGACGTGCGGAAAATGCTCCGGCTGCAGCTTGCCCAGCATCACGTTGCAGTCGGTGACCGCCAGCGGGCCGCCCTTGCGGTAGCAGGCCGGACCGGGGTTCGCGCCCGCCGAATCCGGTCCCACCTGATAGCGCCCGTCGTCGAAATGCAGGATCGAGCCGCCCCCGGCGGCAACCGTGTGGATCAGCATCATCGGCGCGCGCATCCGTACTCCGGCCACCGCGGTCTCGAAGGCGCGCTCGAACGTGCCGTCGTAGTGGGACACGTCGGTGGAGGTGCCGCCCATGTCGAAGCCGATGACCTTGCCGAAGCCCGCCATCTCCGCTGTCCGGACCATGCCGACGACGCCACCTGCCGGGCCGGAAAGGATCGCATCCTTGCCCTGGAACAGGTTCGCATCGGTCAGGCCGCCGTTCGACTGCATGAACATCAGCCGTACATCACCCAGTTCGCTCGCCACCTGATCGACGTAGCGGCGCAGGATCGGCGACAGATAGGCATCGACCACGGTGGTGTCGCCCCGGCTGACGATCTTCATCAGCGGGCTGGTCTCGTGACTTGTGGAAACCTGGGTGAAGCCGATCTCCCGCGCCAGATCGGCCACGGCCTTCTCGTGCGCCGGATAGCGATAGCCATGCATGAACACGATTGCCGCCGCCCGGATGCCGTCGTCGAACGCGGCCTGCAGCCCCTGCCGCGCGGCGTCCAGGTCGAGCGCTGCCAGTTCCTCACCTGCCGCATCGACCCGTCCCGGCACCTCGATCACGCTGTCGTACAGCATCTCCGGCAACACGATGTTCAGCGCGAACAGGTTGGGGCGGTTCTGGTAGCCGATGCGCAGCACATCGCGGAAGCCGCGATTGGTAACGAACAGGCAGCGGTC
>CAXBNO010000417.1:0-3610 GCA_963976775.1 uncultured Kordiimonadales bacterium | reverse complement strand
CCGACAATGATCTCCGCGCCTTCCGGCACGTTCTCCCGCTTGCCGGTCGACAGGTCGTCGACAATGGTGACCTGATCGCCGCGCTTCATCAGGAATTCCGTCAGATGCGAGCCGATGAAGCCGCATCCCCCGGTCACAAGCCAGTGTGCCATCGATTCAAGTCTCCCGATCTGTCGTGGGGCTCAGAGTCCCAGCGTACTGCGCACCGCCTCGATGAACTGGTCAACCTGGATCGGCTTCGGCAGATAGGCATCGGCGCCGGATTCCAGCACCTTGCTCTCGTCCCCGGCAGTAGCCATCGTCGTCACCACGATGATGGGCACGTCCTTCAGCGCCGGGTCGGCCTTCATCTGGCGGACCAGATCCAGACCCGACACGCCCGGCAGCATGACATCCATGATGATCAGGTCGGGTGTTTCCTCCGCCGCCAGCTCCAGGGCTTCCTGCCCGTCATCCGCTGTTACCACTTCGCAGTCGAGCTGCTGCAGGGCGGAAGCATAGACTTCCTGCACCAGCATATTGTCCTCAACGACCAGAATGCGCTTTTCCATCTGCTCCCCAGTTCCCCAAATTGCGGTCGGCGCTTAACCCAGACCCGGGTAAGCAGCGCGGACTGCGGCGGCCGTTTCCGGCGCCATGTTCACCAGTTCCTGTGCAAGAGTCAGGCCTTCCTGCTCATTGCCCTGCTTGACCGCGATCTCGCAGGCGCTTGCCTTGTCCTTCATGGCGCCCAGTCCGACGGACCCGGAGCTGGATGTCAGGTCATGGGCCTGCTGGCGCACCCCCTCCATGTCACGCGAATCAATGGCTGTCTGCAGGATCGCCACCTTTTCCTGCATCTGTACGAGAAACTTGCCGAGGAGCATCTCCACCAGCTGGTCACCCAGGCTGGATTTCAGTGCCTCGAACGCCGTTGCATCAAAGTGATCTGACATGGCCGTCACATCTCCACATCCCGGGGCCGCCAATCCGCGTGACGCTACCCGAACGCCATGCAGAATGCGAGACCTGCAATCCGCACGGCGGTGTCGCTACTCCTGCGCACTTGATCCAACCGGCGGGTACACCTAGTTTCGCGCAACATGTGCAGGGAAACTGATTGAGGCGAGAAGGGGATGGCGATGCGTTTCGAAGGCACCAGCAACTATGTGGCGACCGAGGATCTGATGGTTGCGGTGAATGCCGCAGCTACCCTTGAACGGCCTCTGCTGATCAAGGGCGAACCGGGAACCGGCAAGACGGTGCTGGCGCACGAAGTGGCAAAGGCGTTCGACGCCAACCTGATCGAGTGGCACATCAAGTCGACCACCAAGGCCCAGCAGGGCCTGTACGAATATGATGCGGTCTCGCGCCTGCGTGATTCGCAGCTTGGTGACGAGCGGGTGAAGGACATCCGCAACTACATCAAGCGTGGCAAGCTCTGGGATGCCTTCACGGCGACGGAGCGTCCGGTGCTGCTGATCGACGAGATCGACAAGGCGGATATCGAGTTTCCAAACGATCTGCTGCTGGAACTCGACCGCATGCAGTTCTTCGTCTACGAAACCGGCGAGACGATCGAGGCACAGCAGCGCCCGCTGATGATCATCACCTCCAACAACGAGAAGGAACTGCCGGACGCCTTCCTGCGCCGCTGCTTCTTCCACTACATCCGTTTCCCGGACACGGAGACGATGCAGGAGATCATCGAGGTGCATTATCCGAACATCCAGTCCGAACTGGTGTCGGAGGCGCTGAAGATCTTCTACGATATCCGCGATGTGCCGGGCCTGAAGAAGAAGCCGTCGACGTCGGAGCTGCTGGACTGGCTGAAGCTGCTGATGGCGGAGGACCTGTCGGCGGAGACACTGCGCAGCCGTGACCCGAAGAAGCTGATTCCGCCGCTGCACGGTGCACTGCTGAAGAACGAGCAGGACGTGCACCTGTTCGAGCGACTGGCGTTCCTCGCCCGTCGTGAGCAGAACAAGAACTGAGGTCCCGTCGCCACCTTGCGCGATGAACGGTCCGATCAGGAGGTAACAGCATGTTCGTGAACTTCTTTCTGGAACTGCGCCAGAACAAGGTGCCCGCGACGCTGCGCGAGTACCTGACCCTGATCGAGGCCGTGAAGCGCAATGTCGCCGGCTACAGTGTCGAGGATTTCTATTACCTGTCCCGCGCCACGCTGGTGAAGGACGAGAAGAACCTCGACAAGTTCGACCAGATCTTCGGCAAGTGCTTCAACGGTCTCGACTTCGTGTCCGATCAGGTGGAGCAGGAAATCCCCGAGGAATGGCTGAAGAAGCTGGCCGAGAAGGTGCTGACCGAAGAGGAAATGGCGGAGATCGAGTCCCTCGGCGGGTTCGAGGAACTGATGGAGACACTGAAGAAGCGCCTGGAGGAGCAGAAGAAGCGCCACCAGGGCGGCAACAAGTGGATCGGCACCGCCGGAACCTCACCCTTCGGGGCGCATGGCTACAATCCGGAAGGTGTCCGCATCGGCCAGAAGGAAAGCCGCCATCGCCGGGCCGTGAAGGTCTGGGACAAGCGTGACTTCAAGAACCTGGATGACAACGTCGAACTCGGGACCCGCAACATCAAGGTCGCCCTGCGCCGCCTGCGCCGCTTCGCCCGTGAGGGTGCTGACATGGAACTGGACCTGCCCAACACCATCAAGTCGACGGCAGAGAACGCGGGCTTTCTGGACCTGAAGATGGTGCCGGAGCGCCGCAATACCATCAAGGTATTGCTGATGCTGGATATCGGCGGCTCGATGGACGATCACATCCGTACCTGCGAGGAACTGTTCTCGGCCGCGAAGACCGAATTCAAGCACATGGAGCACTACTACTTCCACAACTGCCTCTACGAGAAGTTGTGGAAGGACAACAAGCGCCGCCATTCGGAGTTCGTCGATGCCTGGCAGGTGCTGCATACCTATCCGGCGGATTACAAGGTCGTCTTTGTCGGTGACGCGACCATGAGCCCCTACGAGATTGTCTATCCCGGCGGCTCCGTCGAGCACTGGAACGAGGAATCCGGCGAGGTCTGGATGAAGCGTTTCCTCGATATCTATCAGCGCGCAATCTGGCTGAATCCGGTACCGGAGAAATACTGGGACTACACGCCCTCGATCAAGCTGATCCAGGAACTGATGGGCAACCGCATGTTCCCGCTGACGCTGGAAGGTCTGGAAAAGGGCATGAAGGAACTGTCGAAGTAGGTTTCTCCGTGCGCCGCCGCACCGGTGGCGATAGACAATGGGTGTTGCGCGGGCGGCTTCGGCTGCCGCAGGCCCAATTGGATCCGGACCCATGAAGAAGTTCCTCGTCAATTCTGCCGTCATGCTTGTGTCGCTGCTGGTCGGCCTGCTGCTCGTCGAAGGGATGGTCCGACTGACGGCGCAGCCCTGGCTGGAACAGCGCATGGCAGAACTGAGTCCGGACAGCGAGGCCGCCGGATTCGGGTCGGACACCACCTGGTCGTTCGAGAGCAGGGACGGCAATTTCCTGAAGTTCCGCGCGGGCAGTGAGGTGGCGGTCAGTCATTTCGAGTATGACCTGACAGCGCATATCGACGAGATGTCGGGCCGCGTCACCGTGCCGTTGCCGAAGCCGGGCGCGCCTGTCCT